>NZ_JBHSCH010000033.1:0-46002 GCF_042651065.1 Teichococcus aestuarii | reverse complement strand
GCCCCGGCGGCGCCTTCGGGGGCGGCACGGCGGCGGTCGGGGGCGCCCGCCGCGCGGAGCGCCCCGCGCGCCTGCCAGGCACCGATCGCCGCCATGCAGCGGTCCATCGAGCGGAACAGCGCCACATGCGGCTGCGCCTCCGCCTCCCGCGCGCCGGGGCCTTCGAGATACTGGCTGGTCCAGACCACGCAGGCCGGCTTGCCATGCTCGGCGGCAAGCTCGTTCAGCATGGCGAAGCGCGGCGTGGCGGTGTCGTAGGCATAGCCATTGGGCAGGATCAGCGTGCCGAAGGCGGGGTCGGCCAGCAGCGCGCCGGCGCAGGCGCGGAGCGATTCCGGGTCGGTCAGCACCTGCGCCGTCACGTCGCAGGGGTTGCGGGCGGAGCCGAACTCCGGGATGCGCGCCTCCAGCACGGCGCGCGCCGCCTCGCCCGGCTGCGGCATGGCGATGCCGCGCGCCTCCGCCCGGTCCGCCGCCATGATGGCCGAGCCGCCTGAGGTGGAGACCACCGCCACCCCCGCCGCGCGCGGCGCCGGCGCCTTGGCCAGAAAGCCTGCCAGTTCCAGCAGCCCCTCGTATTGCTCGGCCATCACCGCGCCGCTGCGCGCGAAGGCGGCGCGATAGGCGGCGTCCGACCCCGCCAGCGAGCCGGTGTGGGAGAGCGCGGCCTCCGCCCCGCTGGCGCCGGTGGCCAGCTTGTGCACCACCAGCGGCTTGTCGTTGGCCCAGGCCAGTTCGGCGGCCTCCAGCAGGCGGCGCGGGTCCGCCATGCCCTCGAACAGCAGGGCGATGGCCGAGCAGGCGGGATCTTCGGCCAGGGCCGCCACATAGTCGGCCACATCGACATCGGCCGAGTTGCCGCAGGTGAGGATGCGGCCGATGGCCACCCCCGCCTCGGTGGCCTGCGCCAGCGCGAAGCCCAGATTGCCCGACTGGCTGACGATGCCGATGGCCGGGCCGCCGAGCGGCCGCGCCGGGCGCGGCACCGTCATGAAGCTGGCGCCGGCACCGCTCGCATAGTCCACCACGCCGAGGCAGTTCGGCCCGACCAGCCGCACCCCGCCCTGCCGCGCCCGCGCCACCAGCCGCGCCTGCAATTCCACCCGCTCCGCGCGCCCCGTCTCGGCGAAGCCCGCCGCGTAGAGCACCAGCGCGCCCGTGCCGAGGGCGATGCACTCCTCCAGCACCGCCTCGGCGGCCTCCAGCGGCGTGGCGGCCACCACGAGGTCCGGCGCCTCCGGCAGGGCGGTGAGGCTGGGGTGGCAGGGGCGCTCGCCCAACCGGTCGTAGCGCGCATTCACCAGGTGCAGCCGGCCGGTGAAGCCGGAGAGGTGGTGCACCGTGCGCTCGCCGAAGGAGCCCTTGCGGGCCGAGGCGCCGACCACGGCGATGCTCCGTGGCGAGAGCAGCGGGCGCAGATCGGCCGCGCGGTAGAGCGGGCGGGGGGCGAGGAAGTGGGCTTCGGGCATCGTGTCCAGACTCTCGGGCTTCTTGGTCCGGCCGGGCGGCGGCGCCCGGCCGGCGGGCACCCCTAGCGGGGTGCCGTGGCGGCGAGGCGCTGCACCAGCGGGCGCCAGCGCTCCATCTCGGTGCGCAGGAAGGTGGCGAAATCCTCCGGCGAGCCGCCTGCGACGTACTGCGCCTCCGCCAGCAGCCGCTCGCGCAGCGCCTGCGCTTCCATGGCCTTCAGCGCGGCGGCGTTCAGCGCCGCCACGGCCTCGGGCGGGGTGCGGGCGGGGGCGAGCAGGCCGAACCAGGTCTGCGCCACCATGTTCGGGCCGAACTCGGAGAAGTTGGGGATGTCGGGCGTCGCCGCCACGCGCTGCTCGCCCGTCCAGCCGATGATGTGGGCGCGGCCCGAGCGGTGCGCGTTGAGGCCGGAGCTGCCGCCCACCACGATGGCGTCCAGCGTGCCGCCCAGCAGGTCGGTGAGCTGCTGGGAATCGCCGCGATAGGTCACCTCGGTCAGCCGGATGCCCATCCCCTCGAAGGCGACGATGGCGGCGATGTTGTTGAAGCTGGTGGGGCCGTTGGAGCCGTAGTTCAGCTTGCCCGGCTGCTTCTTCGCCAGCGCGACGAATTCGGGGATGGTCTTCGGCAGCCCGCTCTTCACCGCCACGGCGAAGGGCAGCTTGGAGACCAGCACGACGGGCGCGAAATCCTCCGGCTTGTAGGGCAGCCGGTCCGGCAGCAGCGGGTTCAGCGTCAGCGTGGTGCCGGAGGACATCAGCAGCGTGTGCCCGTCCGGCGCCGCGCGGGCCACCGCCTCGGCGCCGATGATGGTCTGCGCGCCGGGCTTGTTCTCGATGATCACCGGCTGCCCCAGCAGGGGCGCCATGCTGTCCGCCATGGTGCGGGCCGCGACGTCGGTGGAGCCGCCCGGCGGGAAGGGGACCACGATGGTCACCGGCCGCGTCGGGAAGGCCGCCGCGCGGGCCGGGCGCGGCCGGGCGGCGGCGGCACCGCCTAGCGCCAGGGCGGTGGCCGCCCGCAGAACATCTCGTCTTTCCATGGTGTCCTCCTGTTGCCGCGGCCGCTCATTCAGGCGGCGGCCGCTGGCGGGTGGTCTGTGGTGCCGCGCCTATTCGAGCAGGCTGTCGCGCAGCGCGGCGCGGCGGGGCGCGTCCAGCCCCAGCGCGGCCTCGAGGAAGGCGTCGGTATCCGCGTGGCCGCGCAGCGCCGTGGCCAGCGCCGCCTCCAGCAGTGGCGCGTGGGCGCGCTTCAGCGCCTCGGAGACGGCGGGCGGCGTGCCGGGCGGCAGCGCGGCGTGGCCGTCCCAGAAGCGGTTGGTGGCGAGGTAGTCCTCCAGGATGGTCTCGCGCGGCACGCCGAGCGCCGTCAGCAGCAGGGCGGCGCCGAAGCCGGTGCGGTCCTTCCCCGCCGAGCAGTGGAACACCAGCGGCCGCCGCTCCGGTTGCAGCAGCAGGCCGAACAGCGCACGGTACTGCGGCAGCTTGCTGGTGGCGTAGGCTTGGTAGGCCTGCCCCAGCAGCCCCACCACATCCTCGCCTGTCGCCTCGGCGCGCGCCAGGATGTCGCGCAGCGCGGCGCCGACGGTGGGCTCGATCGGCAGCGGCACGACCTCCGGCCCGCCTTCCGGCAGGCGGGAGGGGGCGCGGGCGCGCTCCTTCTCGCCGCGCAGGTCGCACACCGTGCGCAGGCCGAGCCGCCCCAGCAGCACGAGATCGGCCTCGGTCAGCGCATGCAGCGCGGCGGCGCGGAACACCTGCCCGAAGCGCACCCGCCGCCCATCGGCGGCGCGGTAGCCGCCGAGGTCGCGCAGGTTGGTGCAGCCCTCCAGCAGCACGCGGCGCGGCAGCACCTCATCGCGGGCGGCGGCGTGGTCCATGCTCACCGCCCCTGGAACTGCGCGGGGCGCTTCTCGAACCAGGATTGCAGCGCCTCGCGGTGGTCCTCCGTGCTGTGCGCCAGCGCCTGGTAGGCGGCGGAAAGCTCCAGCAGCGAGGAGAGGCGCATGTGCTGCCCCTCGCGCAGCAGCCGCTTGGTCAGGCGCAGCACCTGCGGCGGGTTGCGGGCGATGCGCGCCGCCAGCGAGCGCGCCTCCTCCATCAGCAGGTCGTCCGGCACCACGCGGGAGATCAGGCCGCAGGCCAGCGCCGCCTTCGCGTCCAGCCGGTCGCCGGTGAAGGCCATCTCGGCGGCCATCGACTGCCCCACGGCGCGCGGCAGCAGCCAAGCCCCGCCATCGCCCGGCACGATGCCGACGCTCACGAAGCTCTCGGCATAGGAGGAGCTTTCGGCGCCGATGCGGATGTCGCACATGCAGGCGAGGTCGAGCCCCGCGCCGATCGCCGGGCCGTTCACCGCGGCGATGGTCGGCACGTCGAGCTCGTAGAGCGCCAGCGGGATCTTCTGGATTCCCCGCCGGTAGCTGTCGCGGATCTCGGCCGGCGGCATGCCGTAGCGGTCGCGCATCGCCTTGAGGTCGCCGCCGGCCGAGAAGGCGCTGCCGGCGCCGGTCAGAATCACCGCGCGCACGTCGCGCTCGGCGGCGATCCAGGCGCAGGCCTCGGTGAAGGCCTCGGTGCTGCCGCCCTCGATGGAGAGCGCGTTGCGCTTCTCCGGCATGTTCATCGTCAGGGTGACGATGGGGCCGTCGCGGGCGATGGTCAGGAAGTCGTTCAAGGCGTCGTCTCCTCAAGCGGCGGGGGCGCGAGCCGGGCGCGCACGAAGGCCAGGGATTCGGCCTCGGCCCCGCGCAGGAACTCGGCGCCCAGCCAGGCATTCCAGTGGCCCTCGGCCCCGAAGCGCAGCCTGCCCCGGTGCAGCAGCCCGGTCCAGAGATGCAGGTCCACCTCGGCAGTGATGCCCATGGCGCCGTGCACCGCATGCGCGATGCCGGCGGCGCGCGAGGCTGCCTCGCCGATGCGCGCCTTGGCGGCGGCGACGCGCGCCGTGTCGAGCCCCGCCACGCCCGATCCGCCCGGCAGCGCCGCGAGCTGGGCGGCGATGCGCGCGGCGAAGACATCCTCCGTCATCAGGCTGATCTGCTGCTGCACGGCCTGGAAGGCGGCGATGGGGCGGCCGAACTGGCGGCGCTCCCCGGCATAGCGCACCGTCTCCTCCAGCATGCGCTCCAGCGCGCCGGCCATGCCGGCCAGTGTGGCGAAGGCGCCGGCGGCCAGCCAGTCCGCTTGCGGCAGCGCGCGCGCATTCCCGGCCGAGGCCCAGCGCAGCACAGCGCCATAGGAGGAACTGTCCTCCCGCGTGGCGCCGTCGGCGGGCAGCAGCCACGCGCCGCCCTCCGGCCGGGGCAGCAGCACCCAGGCCGCCGGCCCCGCCGCCGCCATCCGGCCGCGCGGCACTTCGCCCTGCAGCGCCTCGGCCAGCGGGATGGGGCCGGGCGGCACCTCCAGCCCGGCGCCGGCCAGGGCAGCGCGGGCGAGCATGGTCTCGCCCAGCGGCAGCGGGGCCGCGGCGCGGCCGGCGGCCAGCAGCACGGGCAGCGCCTCGGACAGCGCGAGCCCGGCGCCGCCGGCCGCCTCCGGCACCAGCGCGTCGGCGAAGCCGGCCTCCTCCACCGCGGCCCACAGCGCATCGGCGGGGCCGCCCTCCTGGATGGCCCGCACGGCGGCGGGGGCGGCATGGCGCGCGAACAGCTCCGCCGCGGCCCGGGCCAGCAGGTCGTCGGTCATCACGGCGTCCATCAGCGCAATCCCATGCCGCGCGCGATCATGCCGCGCAGGATTTCCCGTGTGCCGCCGCGCAGCGAATAGGAGGGCGCCATGGCGCTGGTATAGGCCAGGGCGCGCAGCAGCGCGGCGGGCGGCTCGCGCGCCGGGTCGGCGCCCAGCCGGTCCTCCAGCAGGGCGGGGACAGCCTGCTCGAACTCGGTGCCGAGATCCTTCACCAGCGCCGCCTCCACCACCGGGCTCTCACCGCGCACCAGGCGGTCCGTCACGGCCACCGACATGGCGCGCAGCACGGCCAGATGCCCGAGCAGCCGCCCGAGCAGCGCGGTGGAGGCCGCGTCCGTCGCCCCCGCCCGCAGCCAGCCGATCCATTCGTCGAGCAGCACGGCGGAGGAGAGCACGCGCTCCGGCCCGCTGCGCTCGAAGGCCAGCTCGGCATTCACCTGCGCCCAGCCGGCGCCCTCCTCGCCGACCAGCGCGTCCTCCGGCAGCAGCACATCCTCGAACACCACCTCGGAGAAATGCGCGTCGCCCGCCAGGTCGCGGATCGGGCTGATGCGCACGCCGGGCAGCGAGAGGTCGATGATGAACTGCGACAGCCCCTTGTGCCGGTCCTGCGCCGTGCCGGAGCTGCGCACCAGCGCGATCATGTAATGCGAGTGGTGCGCGTTGGTGGTCCAGATCTTGGCGCCGTTCAGCCGCCAGCCGCCCGCCTCGCGCACCGCCCGGGTGCTGACGCTGGCGAGGTCCGAGCCGGTGTCCGGCTCACTCATGCCGATGCAGAAGAAGCTCTCGCCGCGGCAGATGCGCGGCAGGTGGAAGCGCCGCTGCGCCTCCGTGCCGAAGCGCAGGATCAGCGGCCCGCTCTGCCGGTCGGCGATCCAGTGGGCGGAGACGGGGGCGCCGGCGGCGAGCAGCTCCTCCACCAGCACATAGCGGGCGAAGGGGCCGCGGCCGGCGCCGCCATATTCCTCCGGGAAGGTGAGGCCGAGCCAGCCCTGCCCGCCCAGGGCGCGGCTGAAGCCGGCATCGAACCCCATCCAGGAGCGGGCGCGCCGCTCGGGCGGGATCTGCGGCACCTGCTCCGCCAGGAAGGCGCGGATGGCCGGGCGCAGCGCCTCGTCCTCGGCCGGGATGGCGGACAGCGGCAGGGCGGCGAGCATGGCTTCGTTGTCTTCCCTTCAGTCCAGCCGGACGCCGCTCTCGGCGATGACCCTGCCCCAGCGGGCCGTCTCGGAACGCAGATACGCGCCATAGGATTCCGGCGTGCCGCCCAGCGGCTCGGTACCCTGGCCGGCGAGGCGGGCGCGCACATCGGCATCGGCCAGGGCGGCCAGAACGGCGCCGTTCAGCCGGGCAACGATGGCCTCCGGCGTGCGCGCAGGCAGCATCATCCCCTGCCAGGCTCCCACCTCGAAGCCGGGCATCAGGGTCTCCGCCAGGGCCGGCACATCGGGCAGCGGCGCGATGCGGCGCGGGCTGGTGACGGCCAGCGCCCGCAGGCGGCCATCGCGGATCAGCGGAAGGGCGGAATTCACCGTGTCGGTGAGGAACTGCACGCGGCCGGCGGCGGCATCCAGCAGCGCCGGCGCGCTGCCGCGATAGGGCACGTGCACCGCCTCGAGCCCCTGGGCGCGCAGCAGCATGAAGGCGGCGAGATGGGTGACGTTGCCATTGCCCGCCGACCCATAGGTGAGCTGCCCCGGCCGTGCCCTGAGATGCGCGACGAAGCCCGCCACGTCCCGCACCGGCAGCTCGGCGTTCACCGCCAGCACCAGCGGGATGGTGGCCGTCAGCGCCACGGGCCGCAGGTCGCGCAGCGCGTCATAGGGCAGCTGGGCATAGAGCGCCGGGCTGAGCGCGATGGAGGAGGTGTTGTAGAGCACCGTGTAGCCGTCGGGCTCCGCCTTGGCCACGGCGTCGTTGCCGATGTTGCCATTGGCCCCGGGCCGGTTCTCGGCCACCACGGCCTGGCCGATCTCGCGGCCGATCCGCTCGGCCAGCACGCGCGCGACGATGTCGGTCGGGCCGCCGGGCGGGAAGGGGATGATCAGCCGGACGGGACGCTGCGGCCAGGCATGAGCCTGGGCATGACCCTGGGCCTGGGCGGCAGGATTGGCCGCGAGGGCCGCGGGCAAGGTGGCGGCGGCCAGCAGGGCGCGGCGCCCGACGAGCGGAGAGGACGTCATGCCGGCAACTCCACATCTTGACGCGCGGCACGGGGCACGGCGCACTGCACCACGCCCGCCGCCTGCAGGCGCGCGATCTCCCGGGGCTCAAGACCCAGCGTGCCCGCCAGCACCGCCTCGGTGTCCTGGCCCAGCCAGGGCGGCGCCTGGCGGTAGCTGGGCGGCGTGCGGGAGAACCGGCCGGGATAGCCGATCACCGTCAGCGCCGTGCCATCGGCGCGGCGCATGGCCTGCAGCAGGCCGCGCGCCGCCACCTGCGGGTCGGCCAGCACCTGGTCGATGGTGTTGATGGGGCCGCCGGGCACGCCGGCCTTCGCCATGGCGGCCAGCAGGTCGGCCGCCTTCCAGGGGGCGATGGCCTTGGCCAGCGCCAGCTCCAGCGTCCGCCGCTCGCGCGCGCGGCCGGCATTGGTCGCGTAGCGCGGGTCCTCGGCCATCTCGTCCAGGCCGAGCAGTTGGCAGAGCGCGCGGAACTGCCCGTCATTGCCGCAGGCGACGATGACGTAGTCGTCCGCCGCGGCGAAGTCCCGGTAGGGCACCACGTTGGGATGGTCGTTGCCGAGCCGCTGCGGCACCGCGCCGCCCACCAGGTAGTTCATCCCCTGGTTGACCAGCAGGGCAAGCTGGCTGTCGAGCAGCGCGCAGTCGAGATGCTGGCCCTGACCGCTGCGGTCACGCTCGCGCAGGGCCGCCAGGATGGAGATGGTGGCATAGAGGCCGGTGAAGAGGTCGCTCACCGGCAGGCCCACCTTCATCGGCCCGGCGCCCGGCGCGCCATCGGGCCGGCCGGTGATGCTCATCAGGCCGCTCATGCCCTGGATCAGGAAATCGTAGCCGCCACGCTGGGCATAAGGGCCGGTATGGCCGAAGCCGGTGATGGAGCAGTAGATCAGCCGCGGGTTGGCGGCGCAGAGCGTGGCCTTGTCCAGCCCGTACTTCTCCAGGCCGCCCGTGCGGAAATTCTCCACCAGGATGTCCGCCTGCAGGGCGAGGCGGCGGACCAGCGCGGCACCCTCCGGCCGGGCGAAGTCGATGGCGAGGGACTGCTTGTTGCGGTTGGCGCAGAGGTAGTAGGCCGCGTCCGGCCGCTCGGAGCCATCCTCCAGGAAGGGCGGGCCCCAGCGGCGGGTGTCGTCGCCGCCGCCGGGCTGCTCCACCTTCAGCACCTCGGCGCCGAGGTCGCCCAGGACCTGGGTGGCCCAGGGCGCCGCCAGCACGCGGGAGAGGTCCAGCACCTTCAGCCCGGCCAGCGGTCCCGGCGCGGCGGCGCCCTCCCCTTCCCCGTTCACGGACTCCTCCGCGGGCGCGTGATGGCGCATGCGGCGTCTCCTCCCTGGCCTGCGGCGCCTCGTGCAAGATGGCGCGCGGTTCTGCATCCGAGGCAGAGTTTCATTGTTTGAAATGACGTTTCATAGGGACTATGACACGCCCCTCCCGGGCCGTGAACCGGGAATCGGCTGGCCTGGGGCTTTCCTTGAAGCCGGCCGTCTTTGCGAGGAGTCCACCGGGCATGCCCTCCTACGAGCCTGTCACCGCCGTGCTGCGGGGCCTGGAGGTGCTGCGGGCGGTGAACCACCTGCGCAGCGCCACGGTGCGCGAGATCCATGAGGCGACCGGCCTGAACCAGCCCACCGTGGTGCGGATGCTGGAGACGCTGATCCATGCCGGCTTCGTGGCGCGCCAGCCAGGCCAGCCGCGCTACCTCCCCACGGGCCGCACCCTGGAACTGAGCGCCGGCTATGAGCTGCAACGCGAGGTCGGGCTTGCCGCCACGCCGGTGATGACGCGGCTGCGGCGCGGCATCGGCTGGCCCTCCGATATCGGCGTGTTCGACGGCGATGCCATGGTGGTGGTGCACACCAGCCGCGGCGAGGGCGGGCGCTTCCTGTTCGAGCGCCGGCCCGGCTTCCGCGCGCCGATCCTGGCCACCTCGCTCGGCCTTGCCTATCTCGCCCATTGCAGCGAGGCGGACCGGCGCCAGGCGCTGGAACGCGCCGCCCGCCTGCCCGAGCCCTGGAACGAGCCCGCCCGGCAGCCGGCGGCGCTGGAAGCCCTGCTGCACCGCATCCGCACCGAGGGCTATGCCGGGATGGATGAGGCCTATGCGGCGCGCGACTATGGCGGGATGGCCAGCGCCATCGGCGTGCCGGTGCTGGAGGGAGGCGTGGCCATCGCCGCGCTGAACCTGATGTATCTGCGCGACGCCATCGACCAGGGGAGCGTCGTGCAGAAGCTGCTGCCGGCGCTGCAGCAGGCGGCGCGGGAGCTGGCCGAGGCCCTGAGCGGCCTGAAGCGCCCCGGCTGACGGCGCCCCCGCCCGGAGTCAGGCCCGCGCCTGGGCGCCCCTGCCGCGCCGCAGGCCGGGCAGGTGCACCCGCAGATGGTCGCTCGCCAGCACGGCGGCCGCGAGGGCCAGCCCCGAGGCGCCCACCGCGATCGCCAGGCGCGTCAGCAGCGGCAGGCTCTCCGGCGTGACGAAGCGCACCAGCCCGTAGGCGAGGCCGACCGCCACCAGCTGCGGCAGCACGCTGCTGCGCAGCCAGCGCCCGGCGAGCCCCTTCAGCCGGTTGCGGAAGGCCGTGGCGGTGAAGATCACGAAGGCCAGCCCGTTGGCGCCGATCAGGCAGAGCGCCGGAAGGATGACGCCGTAGCGCGGCGTCAGCAGCAGGATGGCGGGCAGGTAGAGCGCGCCGGTGACGAGGTTCGACTTCAGCGCCGTCGCCGGGTCGCCCTCCGCCATCTGCAGGGCGTGGGAGGGGCGGCAGAGGCCGCTCAGCGCATAGGCGGCGGCCAGCGCCGCCAGCACGGGCGCGAACTCCCGCGCCGCGTCGGGCCGGCCGCTGACCAGCTCGATGAAGGCGGCACCGAAGAAGACCAGCGCGCCCGCCGCCGTCAGCATCAGCGCGAAGGTGGCCTGCGAGGCGGTGAAGAACAGCACCCGCAGCTCCTGGATGTGCTCGCCGCGGACATAGGCGGACATGCGCGGGAAGGTGGCGGTGATGAGCGGCGTGGTCAGCCGCACCATGGCCGAGCACATGGTGGAGACCAGCGAATAGGTGCCGAAGACGGAGAGCGGCAGCATGGCGCTGATGACGAGGGAGTCGGCGATCTGCACGAAGGTGCCCGTGGCGGCGGAGGCCATGTTGGTGCTGGCGAAGGCCACGGTCTGGCCGATCAGCGCCATCTCCAGCCGGCGCGGCCGGAAGGCGCCGGGCACGACGCGCGCCACCACCAGCGCGAAGCTGCCGGTCTCGACGATGCTGGCGGCGATCTGGCTCCAGAAGAAGGCATGCGCGCTCGGCTCCACGGCCAGGGCGCCGAGGCCCAGGACGAGGCGCAGGATGCCGGTGGAGGCGAGCAGCACATTGCAGGTGACCTGCCGCTCCAGCCCTTCCAGCGTGGCCTGGAACACGCCGCGCAGGCGCTGGATGCCCATGGCAATCCCCATCAGCACGAGGCTGGAGGCCACATAGGAGGTCTCGATGTCCTGCGGCTTCAGCCAGTGCCGGGCCAGCAGCCCGGAGCCCGCCCAGACGGCGAGGACGAGGATGGTGGCCAAGGCCAGGTAGATCAGCAGGAAGTTGAAGACGAGCGAGCCGGTGCCGGCCGGGTCCTCCACCTGCTGGCGCGCGACCGCCCGTGTCGCCGTCTGGCCGAGGCCGGCATCGAAGATGGCGGCTGCCGTCATCAGCACGGTGAAGAAGCCGATCAGGCCATATTGCTCGGCGCCGGCGAGCCGGTAGCCGCCGAAGGCAAGCCCTGCCTGCACCGCGATGGAGACCGCCATTCCGACCAGATTGGCGAGGACGTTGCGAGCCATCATGTCCGTCGTGGAACCTTGTCTGGACAAAGGGAATGTTGCTTGGCGTCAAGGCGGAGGGCGCAACGAAAAATGGCTTCGCCATACCGCGAAGCCATCTCCGGAGTTCCCCTTGGTGGCTGCCGCCGCCTCAGTAGGCGCCGCGGCTGAACAGCACGGCCGGGACGGTCTTGAAGAGGATCTTCAGGTCGCGCCAGAAGGAGAACTCGCGCACATAGCGGCAATCCAGCGCCACGCGCTCGGTGTAGCTGGTGTCGCTGCGGCCGCTGATCTGCCACAGGCCGGTGATGCCGGGGCGCACCATCAGGTAGCTGGCGGCGGCCACACCATAGTGCTGGTCGAGCTCCTCCTGCACCACGGGGCGGGGGCCGACCAGGCTCATGTCGCCGCGCAGGACATTGAGGAGCTGCGGCAGCTCGTCGAGGCTGGTGGCGCGGAGGAAGCGGCCGATGCGGGTGACGCGCGGGTCGCGCGGCAGCTTGCGGCTGGTGGCCCAGAGGCGCGCCGCCTCCGGATCGTTCTGCAGCAGCTGCGCCAGCACCTCGGCCGCGTTCGGCACCATGCTGCGGAACTTCAGGCAGCGGAAGCTCCTGCCACCGCGCCCGATGCGCGAATGGCCGAAGATGGCCGGCCCACCATCGGCCGCCACGATGGCCATGACGATGAGGAAAAGCGGAGCCAGCACAACGAGCGCCATGCCTGAAGCCAGAATATCCAGCGAACGCTTGGCGACATGATGCCAGAAACTGTTCTTGCTCTCCAGCCGCCCATAGAGTTGGGCATCCAGAGATGTCGAATTGTCGATCTGGATATTATTTGGCCAATTTGCATGGGTCATTGGGCAACTCCGGTTACAGATGGCCGGTAAGGTATCCGTCTTTCGCCGTCTAAAAATACACGAAACAGTTGACTAAGATAGAATATTTTTGAAAACGCGTCTGCGAGTGCTTTCAACTGTCTGTGTCCATAAGAAGTAAAGCCGAGAGTTGTGCAGTAGAGTTCCACAACCTGAAGTCGTCCCTCGGTCTGGGACAGATTTCTTCTTATCTGTACGAGGGGAAAGAGGGCCTTTTCGGCGCTACCATTCCATGGTGCAGCGCACCATCAACATGACGGTTTCGGAGAAAACAGGCAAATCCGCCTGCCTGACGAGGATTTTACGAGTAGCGCCGAAATAACAGCCAGGCGGCCCCGGGGAAGCCTGCCAAGCCGCCGAGGCGACGGGGCGGCCGGAGGGAAGCGGCGGGCGGCGCTCCTCCCTCCCCTGCATGAAAAAGGCGCCGCCGGCGGGAGGCCGGCGGCGCCGATGGGGATGGCCGAGGAAGCTCAGGCGCCCGGCGCGGGCAGACGCTTGAGATCCGGCGAAGCGCTCTTGGCGTAGCCCGCATAGTAGCCGAGCGGGTCCAGCCGGCCGGGGCGCACGCGCGTCAGCACCGTCGCCATGCGCGCCCGCATGGAGCGCGGCAGGCGCCGGATGGCTTCCAGCACCATGGTGCGTGGCGCCCGCTCCCAGCCGACCGCGAACAGGACGGAGTCCGCGTGCTGCGACAGCACGACCGCATCCGCCACCCGCATGACCGGCGGGCTGTCCATGATCACCAGGTGGTACTCGCGCCGCGCGCGGCTGATCAGCTCGGCGAACTGCCGGGATTCGATCAGCGCCTGCGGGTTGGGCGAGGAGCGGTCGGAGAGCAGGGTGTGCAGGCCCGAGCGCTCGTCCACCTGCACGGCGTCCTCGAAGCGCGTCTCGCCGTTCAGCACCGCCTCGATGCTGCGGCCCGGCCAGGGCGCGCCGAAGATGGTGGACATCTGCGGCCGGCGCATGTCGGTCTCCAGCAGCAGCACCCGCAGCCCGTCGGCCGCCGAGAGGCGCGCCATGGAGGCCGCCACGGTGCTCTTGCCGTCGCCGATGCCGGGCGAGGTGACCAGCACCGTGTTGGCGGGCCCGCCGCCGGCCACGGACTGCATGGTCAGGCGCAGGGCGCGCAGCGTCTCGGCGATGCCGGACTGCCCCTGCTCCATCACCATCCCCGGCATCCGGCGGCGGCGGCCGCTGCCGAGCGCCGGCAGGCTGCCGGCATTCTGGATGCCGGTGATGGTCACCAGATCCTGCACCGAGTTGACCGTGCCGTGCGTCATCCGGCGCAGCACCAGCAGGCCACCCATCAGGAACAGGCCGATGAAGCCGCTGAACGCCGCCACGACGGAGGCCGGCGGGCCGTTCGGACGGAAGGGCACGGCGGCCGGCGAGATGACGCGCGCCGCCGGGAACTGGGCGGAGGCCAGGCGGGTCTGCTCCGTGCGGGTCAGGAAGGCCTGGTAGACCTGCCGCTTCGCCTCCGCGTCGCGCGTCAGCTGCGCGAGCATCACCTCGGCCTGGGCACCGCTGCGGGCGGTGGTGGTGGTGGTGGCCAGCGAGGCCTGGGCGTCCTGCAGGCGGTCGCGCGCGGCATCCACCTCACGCCGCAGCGAGGTGACGATGCGGCTGGTCTCGCCGGCGATCTGCCGCTGCAGGTCCCGCAGCTCGGCCTCGGCGGCCAGGCGGTCGGGATGGCGCGGGCCAAGGCGCTGGCCGAGCGTGGCGGCGCGCTGGACGATCTCCGCCTCGCGGTCGCGCAGGCTCTGGATCACCGGCGAGGCCAGCGCCTCGCTGGAGGCGCTGCCGCGCAGGCCGGAGCGCATCACGCTGTCCAGCGCCGCCTGGGCGCGGGCCAGCTCCTGCCGGGCCAGCGCCACGCGGGCCTGCTGCTCGTTCAGCTGCAGGGCGCCGAGCGAGCCCTGCGCCGTCTCCAGCAGGCCGCTCTCGCGCCGGAAGGCCTGGATCTTGCGGTCCGCCTGCTCGACATCCTCGCGCAGCGCGGTGAGCCGCTCGGTCAGCCACTCATTGGCCTGCAGGGTGGTGTCCCGCTTGGCGGCCACCTCGAGGGAGATGTAGCGCTCCATCAGGATGTTCACCACCTGCGCCGCCTCGTCCGGGGAGGGCGACAGGTAGCGGACGCTCACCACGTTGCTGTTGTCGGAGGTGCGGATGCTGAGCCGCTGCTGCAGCTCCTCGATGGCCAGCGCGACACGGTCGAGCGGCTGCTCCGGCTCCGCCGGGGCGGGGGGCACGCCGTCCACCGTCTCGCTCCACCAGCGGCCCGCCGAGGCCATGAGCCCGCGTGCCCAATCGCCCGCGTCCTGCATGGCCTTGGAGAAGCCGCTTTCCTGCTCCTCCTTCTGATGGAGTTCCAGCGTGCGGACCACCTCCTCGGCCAGCCGGCGCGAGCGCAGGATATCCGCTTCCGTCCGGATCCGCTGCATGCCGGGAGGCGCATTGGCGACGGATTGGTTCAACTCGGGGATGGGCGGCTCGCGGTTCTCGACCAGCAGCAAGCCTTCGCTGGCGAAGCGGACGGGCAGGGACTTCGCAACGACGAAGCCCAGCACAGCCGTGACAAGGGCCGCAAAGGCCAGCGTCATTTTGCGTCGCCACAAAAGGCTGAGAAGATCGGTCAGGCGCATAGGGTTTGCCTCATGAAGGCCACTGGACAATCGCAAAGGTTGCCAACATTGGGCAGCGGCGGGGCGCCGGGTTTTCCGGCGCCATGCTGAGACCCGCAGGGTGCAGCGTTACTAAACACAGCCTCAACGATCTGTCCAAATAATCGTCCTAGCCTCACACGAATGTGGCTGGTGAATGATAATGTGTCTCTTTAGAGCATTCGTGACGTCATTTTACGCGGTGTCAGGCCCTTGCCGACGCCCGCTTGTCATGTCGCGCATCCGGCACTTCATGCCTGGAGGACGGAATGTTGTTGGTACCGACTGCGTTTTCCCGATCGGCCGCCTGCAGGATTGCATGCTGGCGCGACCGTGGCGGAAAAGGCGACGGTCAAGCTTCAGCCCGCCGCTTTCAGCATAGTGTTTTGTGCAGCGCAAAAAAATCGGGAAGAAGCCCGAAACCGCCCGGCTTCTCGCGCGATTGCGTGAGCCCCTCCCTCCTGACGATGCAGATCCATCCATGATGCCACCCCTTCGCCCGGGACTGCGGGATTCCTCGGAATCCGAAGACGCCCGGATGGTGCGCCGCTGTCTGGTCGTGGCTCTGTTCGCCTCGATCTTCCTGCAGCGCTTCGCGATCCCCATCGGCGAGGATGGGCTGGCGATCAACCTGCTGGTGACCCTCCTGGTGCTGGGGGTGATGGCCGTCAGGGGCGTCTTCACCCTCGATCCGGTGCGGACCGTGGCCTTCTTCGCGCTGGCCACGGCCGTCTCGCTCAGCACCGCGCTGAACGCCGGCACCGCCTCGCTGCCCTCGATGGTGCTGATGCTGGTGATGTACGCCCCCTTCACCCTGGCGTTGAACGTCACCGACGGCGTGTTCAGGGGCTGCGTAAGCGCCTTCCAGAAGATGGTCCTGGTCTGCGCCGTCTGCGGCGTGGCGCAGTTCGTTGCGCAGTTCGCCATCGGCGCCGAGCACCTCTTCACCTTTCACGAATTCGTGCCCGAATCCTTCCTCCTGCCCAATTTCAACACCGCCAACCCGCTGACCTGGGATTCCCCCTACTACAAGAGCAACGGCTTCTTCCTGCTGGAGCCTTCGACCTTCTCCCAGTACCTGGCCATCGCCATCGTGCTGGAGCTGCTCTTCTACGGCGTGACCCTGCGGCTGCTGGCCTTCGGCATCGCCCTGCCCACCTCCTACTCCGGCACCGGGCTGGTCCTGCTGCTGTTCGTGCTGCCCTGGCTGATGCTGCATCTGCGGGCCTACGGCGCCATCGTGGGCGGCCTCGCCTTCGTCGTCCTGGCCGTGGTCACCGGCAGCCTCTGGAACATCGACGTCCTGCTGAACCGGATCAACGAGTTCCAGTCGGAGGATTCGAGCGCCAATGCGCGCTTCATCGCCGGCGCCTGGCTGATCGGGGAATTCCTGCTCTCCTCGGCGCGGGATGTCATCTTCGGGCTCGGGCCGGGCTCCTACGCGCAGCACACGCCGCTCGTGGCCTATGAGGCCCATGATCCGGCCTGGGCGAAGATGCTGTTCGAATACGGCCTGATGGGCTCCGCCATCTTCTGGCCTTTCTTCTTCGTCTCGCTGTTCAGCAACACGCCCTCGCGCTGGATCAGCGCCTCGCTGCTGATCGGCTACTTCACTTTCGGCGGCATGTTACTCGATCCCAGGCTGCAGATCATGATCCTGGTCTTCTGCGTCTGGCCGAAGCAGCCCTCGGCCCTGCCGGAGCGCGAGCGCCAAAGCTGGGTCCCCACCTTCAACAGCCGGCATGCCGCATGACCCTTCCCCTTCTCCCGCTTGGCCACCGCAGCGGCCTGCAGGCTTCCGCGATCGGGCTGGGATGCAGCCGGCTGGGCTCCACCCTCGGCGGCTGCACCGGCGATGACGCGCTCCGCCTGCTGCGCCACGCCCTGGACGCCGGCGTCACCCTGTTCGACACGGCCAACATCTATGGCCAGGGCGAGAGCGAGCGGCTGCTCGGAGCCGCGCTGCAGGGGCGGCGCGACGGGGTCATCCTCGTCACCAAGGCGGGGCAGCGCTTCACCCCGGCGCAGCGCGCGGCGAGCCTGGTGAAGGCGCCGCTGCGCTTCCTGGCCGGGCATGTGCCCGCGCTGCGGGCGGCCATCGCCAGCCGCCGCGCCGGCGCCCTGCCGCGCGACGTCTCGCCGGCGCATCTGCAATCCTCGATCGAGGCCAGCCTGCGCCGGCTGCGCACCGATCGCATCGATCTGTTCCTGCTGCACAGCCCGAGCGCGGCGATGGTGCGGGAGGGGGCGGCCTTCGCCATGCTCGACGCGCAGGTGAAGGCCGGCAAGCTGCGCGCCTGGGGCGTCTCCTGCGACGATGCCGAAACGGTGGAGGCCGCGCTGCGCGTGCCCTCCGTGGCAGCGCTGCAGGTGCCGCTGGACGTGGCGCGATCCATGCGCCCGTCGCTCGACGCCGCCGCCAGCCAGGGCGTGGGCCTGATGCTGCGCGAGATCTTCGCCGGCCAGCCCGCCTCCGCCCCGGCACGGGCCGCCGCCATCGGCGAGGCCCTGGGCCACCGCAACGCCATCGCCCTGGTCGGCACCACCTCCACCGCCCATCTCGACGAGGCGCTGCGCCACGCCCGGCAAACCCTGGAGATTTCCGCGTGATCCTCGACGCGCTTTCCCTGGCCCCCGGCACGACGCTGGAAGCAGATATCTGCATCGTGGGCGGCGGTGCCGCCGGGCTTTCGCTGGCCAGCGCGCTGGAGGATTCCGGCCTCTCGGTCCTGCTGCTGGAAGCCGGCGGCCGCAAATTCGATCCCAAGTTACAGGACGGGCTGCAGGGCAGCGTGGCGCCCGGCTCCAGCCACTCGCCGCCGCACATGTACCGCCGCCGCGTGCTCGGCGGCGCGACGGCGATCTGGGGCGGCCGCTGCGTGCCCTTCGACCCGATCGACCTCGAGGCGCGGGACTGGGTGGAGAGGAGCGGCTGGCCGATCGGCTGGGACGACCTCGCCGCCTACTACCCGGCGGCGCAGGTGCATTGCGAGGCCGGCGCCTATGCTTATGACGTCGGCACCGCCCTGCCGGTGGGTGCGCCACCCACCATCGAGGGCTTCAGCGACCCGGACCTGATCGCCGACCGGCTGGAGCGCTTCAGCCGCCCGACCGATTTCGGCAAGTCCACCTTCGCCCGCCTCACCGCCGCGCGGCAGGTCCGCATCCTGCTGAACGCCCAGGCGCTGCGGCTGGTGACCGAAGGCGCGGTGGGCCAGGCCGGGCCGGTGCAGCGGCTGGAGGCCGCCAGCGCCCCGGGCCGTGGCCTCACCGTCCGCGCGCGGCGCTACGTGCTGGCCACGGGCGGGCTGGAAGTGCCGCGGCTGCTGATGGCCTCCGACGAGTCGCGCCGTGGCGGTCTCGGCAACGAGAGCGGCGCGCTGGGCCGCTACTACATGTGCCATGCCGAGAACACGCTGGGCCGCCTGCGCCTGACTCCCTCGAACCGGCCCGTGGCGCTGGATTTCGAGGTGACGGAGGACGGCACCTATGTCCGCCGCAAATTCGGCCTCTCCGCCGCGGCCCAGCGCCGCGAGGGGCTGCTGAACACCATCTTCCGGCTGCACTACCCGCTGATCGCGGACCCGGCGCATGGCAGCGGCGTGCTCTCCGCCATGTATCTGGTGAAGGACGCCATCCTGCCGGAATACCGGCGCAAGCTGGCCACCATCGAGATCGCCAACCGCGGCCGCATGGTACGCGATTCGCGCTTCTGGCTGTCGCACATGGCCAATGTGGTGAAGGACAGCCCGGGCGTGCTGAAATTCGGCCAGGCCTGGCTGCGCAAGCGCACCTTCGCCAGCCGCAAGCTGCCCTTCGTCGTCGTCCGCTCGCGCGACGGCAACTACCCGCTCGACGTGAACGCCGAGCAGGTGCCGAATGCCGACAGCCGCGTGACCCTCACCGGGGAGCGGGATGCCTACGGCCTGCCGCGCCTGCAGGTGGACTGGCGCCTGCACCGGCAGGACATCGACAGCCTGGTGCGCAGCATGCGCGTGGCGCGCGACGCCTTCGCCCGCTCGGGCACCGCCACGCTGACCTTCGACGACGCCACCATCGAGGATGAGGTGCGCGCCTCCACCCCGGTGGGCGGCCACCATATCGGCACGGCGCGCATGGCCGAGTCGCCGCGCGACGGCGTGGTGGATGCTCATTGCGCGGTGCACGGCGTGCCCAATCTCTATGTGGCCAGCGCCGCGGTGTTTCCCACCAGCAGCCATGCCAACCCGACGCTGACGATCGTCGCCCTCGCCCTGCGTCTGGCCGACCACCTGAAGGCCTGCGCCGCGCGGGAGGCCGCCCCCGCCCCCAAGGCCGTCCCGGAGCTGACCTGATGACCCGTTGCCTCTGGCTCGCCCGCACCCTGCCCTTTCCGCTCACGGCCGGGGACCGAATCTACACCGCCAAGCTGGCTGGCGCGCTGGCCTCGGCGGGGGTCGAGATCACCTTCGCCGGCTTCGCGGGCGATGCGCCGGCGCAGGCCATCCCGGGCGTCACCTGGCATACCGTGCCCGGCGGCCCGCGTGGCCGGCTGCAGGCGCTGGCCAACCCGATGCCGCTGGTCGCCGCCCGCCACGACACCCCGGCCTACCGCGCGGCGCTGCGCGACCTCGCCGCCCAGGGCCCGTGGCAGGTGGTGGTGGTGGACCAGTACGGCATGGGCTGGGTGCTGCGGCACCGCCATCTGTTCGAGGCCGGCCGCCCCGCCTTCGTCTTCGTCACGCACGACCATGAGGAAAGCGTGACCAAGATGCAGTGGCAGGATGCCACGGCCAGCCTCGGCAAGCGCCTCTACCTTGGCCAGAACTACGTCAAGACCCGCTGGTTCGAGCGCTGGATCGCCCGCCGCAGCGATCTCGTCACCACTATCACCCAGCACGATGCCGAGCTGTTCGGCGCCAACGCGCCGGGTGTGGCCATGCTGCCGCTGGTGCCGGGCTATGACGGCGTGCGCGTGGCGAGCCGCGAGATCACCGCCGAGACGCCGCGCGCCGTCGTGCTGTTCGGCTCCTACCGCTGGAGCGCCAAGCAGGCCAACCTGCGCATCTTCCTCGAGCATGCGGACCCGGTGCTGTCCCGGGCGGGGATCGAGATCCGCGTCGTCGGCGACATGCCGGACGACCTGCGCCAGCAGCTGGAAGGCCGCTACAAGGCCGCCCGCTTCACCGGCTTCGTCGACGACCCGGCGCCGCACCTGGCCGGCGCGCGTATGGCCGTGCTGGCCGAGCCGATCGGCGGCGGCTTCAAGATGAAGCTGCTGGAATATGTGTTCAACCGCGTGCCCGTGGCGGCGCTCACCGCCTGCGCCAGCGGCCTGCCGGAGAGCGTGAGCGGCGAGATGCTGCTGGAGCCGGAGCTGGACAGGCTGATGCAGCGCGTCATCGCCGAGATCGACGACCTGCCGGCGCTGAACCGCCGCCAGGAGCACGCCTTCACCGCCGCCGAGCACGCCTTCGACTGGCGCGAGCGTGGCCGGATGCTGCGCGATGCCATCGCCGAGCGGCGCAGCGCGGCGGCGCGCGGCGCGGGAACGCCGAAGCCGGATTACGGGGCGCTGGAGAGCGCCCCGCAGCCCGGCAAGGCCTGAAGCCCCGCCATGGCATCCTCGCTTGCCGCGGCGCTGGCGCCGCTCGCGGCCCTCTCGGCGCGCCTGGGCGCGAACCGCGACCTGGTGCAGGGCGCGGGCGGCAACACCTCGCTGAAGCGCGGCGACAGGGAGCTGTGGGTGAAGGCCTCCGGCACCTGGCTTTCGGCCGCCGAGCGCCAGCCCATCTTCGTCGGGCTCGACCTGCCGGAGGTGCTGCGCCGCCTGAAGGCGGATGAGGCGGAGCCCGCCCTGCCGGCCCTGCTCGACCCCGCCGGCACGCTGCGCCCGTCCATCGAGACCACGCTGCATGCGCTGCTGCCGCACCGCGTGGTGCTGCATGTGCATTCGGTGAACGCCCTGGCCTTCGCCCCGCGCGCCGATGGCGAGGCGCTGGTGGCCGAGCGCCTTGGCGGCCTGCGCTGGGCCTGGATTCCCTACGCCAAGCCCGGCCTGCCGCTGACCCGCGCCGTGCAGGCCCGGCTCGGCGGGGCGCCGGACATCCTGGTGCTCGGCAATCACGGCTTGGTCGTGGGCGGCAGCAGCCCGGAGGAGGCGGCGGCGCGCCTCGACGCGGTGGAGCGGCGCCTCGCCACCCCCGCGCGCGCCGCGGCGCTGGCCGACCTGGCGCTGCTGGAGCGGCTGGCCGACCTCTCGGGCGGCCGCTACCGCCCGGCGCAGCTCACCGAGGCCCATGCGGCCGCGACCGACCCCGCGAGCTTCGGCATGGCCGCGCGCGGCGCGCTCTACCCGGATCACGTGGTCTTCCTCGGCCCCGCGCCGATCCCCACCCTCTCCGCCGCACAGGCCGCGGAATGGCTGCGCAAGCCGCCGGAGCCGGCCCCTGCCCTGCTGCTGGTGGCCGGCGCCGGCGCGCTGCTGCGCGCGGATCTCGGCGCCGGCGCGGAGGAAATGGCCGCCTGCCTCGGCCTGGTGCTGCCGCGGCTCGACCTCGCGGCGCCGCTGACCGTGCTCAGCCCCGCGCAGGAGGCCGAGCTGCTCGACTGGGACGCCGAGAAATACCGGCAGTCGCTGAACACCGCCAAACCGTAGAATGGACCGCCAGAGCATGCAGATCGTCATCCCCATGTCCGGCTTCGGGGAGCGCTTCCGGCGCGCCGGCTATCCGGTGCCGAAGCCGCTCATCGAGGTGGATGGCAAGCCGATCATCGCCCATGTGCTCGACCTCTTCCCGGGCGAGACCGACGTCACCTTCATCTGCAACGCCGATCACCTGGCGGAGCCGGGCTACCGCATGGAGGAGATCCTGCGCGGCCTGTGCCCGACGGGGCGCATCGTCAGCGTGGCGCCGCACAAGCTGGGGCCGGTACACGCCGTGCTGCAGGCCGTGCCGCAGCTCGACCCGGCGAAGCCCACGGTGGTGAACTACTGCGACTTCACCTGCTTCTGGGACTGGCAGGACTTCAAGGCCTTCACCGCCGAGACGCGCTGCGCCGGCGCCATCCCCGCCTATCGCGGCTTCCACCCGCATTCGCTGGGCTCCACCTACTACGCCTATCTGCGGCACGAGCAGGGCTGGGTGCGCGACATCCAGGAGAAGCAGCCCTTCACCGACCGGCCGATGGAGGAATACGCCTCCTCCGGCACCTACTACTTCGCCAGCGCCGAGCTGCTCCGCCACTATTGCGAGGAGACGATGCGGCAGCAGATCCAGGTGAATGGCGAGTACTACGCCAGCCTGGTCTACAAGCCGATCCTGGCGGACGGGCTGCCGGTCGCGGTCTATGAGCTGCAGCACTTCATGCAGTGGGGCACGCCGGCCGACCTGGAGGAATACCAGCGCTGGTCCCGCGCCTTCACCGCGCTGGCGGACGCCCCGGTGCCCCCCGCCCAGCCGGGCGCCGTGCTGGTGCCGATGGCCGGCGCCGGGCAGCGCTTCCGCGATGCCGGCTACGAGCAGCCCAAGCCGCTGATCGCCGTCTCCGGCCGCCCGATGGCGGTGCAGGCGGCGCTCGACCTGCCGGAGGCGCCGCGCCGGCGCTTCATCCTGCGCCGCGACCTGCCCTTCCTGGAGGCCGTCACCGCCGCCCTGGCCGAGGGTGTCGCCGGGGCCGAGACGGTGCTGCTGGAGAAGCTGACCGAGGGCCAGGCCAGCACCTGCCTCGCCGGCATGGAGGGGCTGGACCTTGACGCGCCGCTCACCATCGGCGCCTGCGACAATGGCGTGCTGTTCGATGCCGGGCGCTTCTCCGCGCTGATGGCCGAAGGCGGGCCGGATGTGCTGGTCTGGGGCGTGCGCGGCCATCCCGCCGCGCGGCGGCGCCCGCAATCCTATGGCTGGATCGACGCCGACGGGGCGGGCCGCATCCGCCGCGTGGCGGTGAAGGAGCCGCTGGCCGACCCGGCCGCCGACCCCATCGTCATCGGCGCCTTCACCTTCCGCCGGGCGCGCGACTTCGTGGCGGCGGCGGAGCGCATGATCGCCCGGCAGGCGCGGGTGAACGGCGAGTTCTACATCGACACCTGCATCAACGACGCGGTGGAGCTGGGCCTGGCCTGCGCGCTGTTCGAGGTGGAGCACTACCTGGGCTGGGGCACGCCGGACGAGCTGCGCAGCTTCGCCTACTGGCAGTCCTGCTTCCACAAATGGCCGCAGCACCCCTACCGGCTGGAGCGCGACCGCCGCGTGCCGCCCGCCGCCGTGCCGGAACTCGAGGCCGCCTACGCCGCCCCCGAGCCGCCACGCCCCGACCCCGTGCAGGCGCCCGAATGGTCGCCGCCGCGCCAGCCCGCCCCGCAGACGGAGGACCGCGCATGATCCTGATCGCCCATCGCCGCAACACGCCCGAACAACTCGCCGCGACGCCGGTGGATCTGGGCGTGGAGGTGGACATCCGCAGCCAGGGCGACCGGCTGATCATCCACCACGACCCCTTCGTGGCCGATGCCCCGGACTTCGAGGAATGGCTGGCCGGCTACCGGCACGGCACGCTGATCCTGAACGTCAAGGAGGAGGGGCTGGAGGACCGGCTGCTGGCCCTGATGGCCGCGCGCGGCATCGAGGACTTCTTCTTCCTCGACCAGTCCTTCCCCTTCCTCATCCGCACCGCCCGCCGCGGCGAGCGGCGCTGCGCCGTGCGCGTCTCCGAGTTCGAGACGGTGGAGACCGCGCTGAGCCTGGCCGGCAAGGTGGAGTGGGTGTGGGTGGACTGCTTCACCCGCTTCCCCCTCTCGGGCGCGGAGGCGGCGCGGCTGCGGGATGCCGGCATGAAGCTCTGCCTCGTCTCGCCGGAGCTGCAGGGCCGCACCGACCCGGCCGAGATCGCCGCCATGCGCGCCCTGCTGGCGCGGGAAGGCATTGTCGCCCACGCCGTCTGCACGAAAGCACCCGAGCTTTGGCGCTGATACCGATCGACCTGCGGACCGACCGGTGGTTCCTGCTGGGCCTTGCCCTGCGCATCGCGGCGATCGTGCTGCTGGTGCCGGAGGTCCAGGCCCACTGGTTCACGCCGTTCATGGCGCAGACGCTGGCTGCGCCGAGCCTGGACCCCTGGACCAGCTTCCTGCTTCAGGATGGCCGGACGCCGGATTTCTTCTACGGCCCGGTCATGTACCTGTACCATGCGCCGTTCCTGCTGCCGGGCATGCTGGCGGACCGCCTGGCCGAGAGCGGCACGATCTTCACGGGCATGGCCATGGGCGTCAGCCTGCTGGTCGCCGACCTCGCCCTGCTGCTGGTGCTGCGGCGGATGAACGAGGGGCATGACGAGCGTGTCCTGCTGTTCTACTGGCTCTCGCCGCTGGTGCTGTTCATCACCTACTGGCATGGCGACACGGACCTGGTGCCGACCCTGCTGCTGGCCCTCTCCCTGCTGCTGCTGCAGCGCAATTCGCCGGTCTGGGCTGGGGTGGTGCTGGGGCTCGGCATCGGCGCCAAGGTCAGCATCCTCGCCGTCGTTCCCTTCCTGGTGATCTTCCTGTGGAGCCACCGCCGGCATCGCGACACGCTTCCGGGCTTCCTGCTGGCCTGCATGGGGGTGGCGCTGCTGCTGCTGGTGCCGCCGCTGCTCTTCTCCCCGGCCGTGCAGCAGATGCTGGCGAGCAACCCGCGCCTGCTGGTGGCCAATCCGGGCATGGTCTCCATCCTGGACGTGGACATCGTGCTGGGCGCCGGCCAGAAGCTCTACATCATGCCGGTCGTCTACCTGCTGGGCCTGTACGGTGCCTGGAAGGTGGGGCGGATGAGCTTCGACCTGCTCTACACCGTGCTGGGCGTGGCCTATCTGGTGGTGCTGCTGCTCACCCCCTCGGCGGTCGGCTGGTATCTCTGGATCATTCCCTTCCTGGTCACCTTCCAGCTGCGCGCCGGCCCGCGCGCCAGCGGGCTGGTGATGGCCTTCACCGTGGTCCTCATCGCCGCCAAGTCGCTCATCACCGCGGCGCCGGCCGTGCCGCTGCTCGGCCTGCCGCTGGGCTGGCTGAGCCTGCTGCCGGAGGACATGATGTCCGCGCTGCGGCTCAACTCGATCATGGTCTCCGTGCTGATGGGGCTCGGCATCGTGCTGGCCCTGACCATGCTGCGGCGCGGCCTGGACGAGAACGACTTCTTCGGCCTCTCGCAGCGCCCGCTGGCCATCGGCATCGCCGGCGACAGCGGCACCGGCAAGGACACGCTGGCCCTGGCCATGGCCGGGCTGTTCGGCGAGGGCGCCGTCACCGGCATCTCGGGGGATGACTACCACCTGTTCGAGCGGCGGGGGAAGCTGTGGCAGGCCTTCACCCATCTCGACCCCCGCGCCAACGACCTCGAGGCCTTCACGCGGGACGCGCTCTCGCTGCTCGCCTGGCGGCCGATCATGTGCCGCCACTACGATCACGCGACGGGGCTGTTCACGCCGCCCCGCCGCATCCAGGCCAGCGACGTGGCGATGGTCACCGGTCTGCACGCCCTCTACCCGCCCGCCCTGCGCGAATGCCTCGATGTCGGGCTCTACCTCGACATGGACGAGGGGCTGCGCCGCTTCTTCAAGATCCGGCGCGATGTCGGCCAGCGCGGCCACAGCCTCGAGCGGGTGCTCGCCTCGATCGAGCGGCGCATGCCGGACTACGAGGCCTTCATCCGCCCGCAGCGCGAGCATGCGGATGTGGTGTTCTCGCTGATGCCGGCCGACCCCGTGCTGCTGGAGGACATCAACTACACCGGCCCGATGCCGCTGAAGCTGCGCGTGCGGATGCGCAGCGCCATCAGCCTGGACCGCCTGGCGCGGCTGCTGATCGCGCTGTGCGGCGCCCAGGTGGACGTGACCCAGGCCGGCGCCAACACGATGGCCGAGCTGGTGATCGACGGCAGCGACGTGCAGCCGGAGGACATCCACTTCACCGCGCTGCAGCTCGTGCCGCACCTGGAGGAGCTGCTGGCGCGGCACCCGGTGTGGCAGCCGGGCATGACGGGCATCATGCAGCTCATCGTGCTGCTGCAGCTGGCCGAGCTGACGCCGAAGCGGCGCTGAGGACAAGACCGATGAAGATCCTGAACGCTGAGGCCCTGCGCGAGAAGCCCCGCGCCATCCTCTTCGACCTCGACGACACGCTCTACGAGTATGCCGGCCCGCACGAGCGCGCCATGGCGGCGGTGCGCTCCAAGGTGGAGCGGTCGCTCAAGGTGGTGCCGGCGCAGTTCAACAGCGCTTTCCGCCTGGCCCGCGAGGAGGTGAAGAAGACGCTCGGCGCCACGGCCAGCTCGCACAACCGCCTGCTCTACTTCCAGCGCATGATCGAGCTGCTGGGCCTGAACAGCCAGCCGGCGATCGCGCTGGACCTGGAGCAGACCTACTGGCGCACGCTGATGACGACGGCGCGGCTCTACCCTGGCGCGGAGGAGACGCTGATCGAGCTGCGCGCCGCCGGGCTGCCGCTGGCGCTGGTGACCGACCTGACGGCGCAGATCCAGTTCCGCAAGCTCGTCTATTTCGGCATCGACCGCTACTTCGACAGCATCGTCACCTCGGAGGAGGCGGGCGTCGACAAGGTGGGGCTGAAGCCCTTCGAGATCGCCGCCGCCAAGCTGGAGCTGCAGCCGGGCGACCGGGTCTGGTTCATCGGCGACGCGGAGTGCGACGTGGTGGCCAGCAAGAAGGTGCTGAACGCCGCCACCTTCCAGAAGCTGCACCCCGGCGCCAGCGCGCCGCGGATCCATGAGGGCGTGGACGGCACCTTCCACGCCTTCGCCGATTTCCGCGACTGGGCGCGCGGCATCATCGCCTCAGCCTGAACAGGGGCGGCTCCCCCAGGCCGCGCCGCACCAACCGGAAAGCTGAAGCCATGACAGAATTCGTCGTCTCGGGCCGGGAAGACCTGTACCGCCTCAAGGGGATGCGCGGCCTCTCCCGTGTCGTCATCCACACCCAGCGGCTGGTCTACCGCAACCTGCTGATGCATGCGCTGAAATACGGGGTCTGGGCGCTGGAGCCGGGCGGCACGCTGCTGGTGCGCGACCGCTCGCCCAATGTCTTCGACCTCTGGCCGCGCTTCGTCTCCTTCAAGCTGATCCGGCAATGGACCTACAAGGCGCTGGCGCAGGATGCGGCGCCAGTGCGGCTCGACACGACCGCGGGCGAGATCGAGATGGTGCGCACGCGCCCCCTCACCCCGGCCGGGTGGGGCGCGGGCGTGGTCTTCTCCGGCCAGGAGGCGGAGCTGCCGCGCCTGCGCGCCTGCCTCGATTCGCTGCTGCGCCAGCCGGAGCTGCTGCCGGAGAATGGCGGGGAGATCATGGTGAGCGGCCCCGCCGGGGCGGCGGGCTGCCTGGAGGGCTACCCGCAGGTCCGCTACCACGTGCACGACCTGCCGCCCGGCCCGCGGGTGATGATCTGCCAGAAGAAGAACGCGCTGATCCGCGCCCTGCGCGGCCCGCGCGTGGCCATCATGCACAGCCGCATTACCCTGGCGCCCGACACGCTGCGGCATGTGCCGGAGGAGTTCGAGATCATCACGCCGCGCGTGCTGTCGCAGGGCGCGGGGGGAATGGAGGACTATCTCTCCCTCGGCGTGCATGACAGCGGCATGGCCGGCTACGCACCGCGGCTGACGCCCTCCAGCCTGCGCCGCGGCACGCCGGAGCAGTATCTGGACCTCTACGACCAGGGCTACCCCTATGTCGATGGCGGTCTCTTCATGGTGCGCAAGGACGTGCACGCGCGCTGCCCGCTGAACGACGACATCGCCTGGGACGAGGCCGAGGACCTGGAGTGGTGCAACCGCGCCCTGGCGGCAGGCCTGCTGATCGACCTCGCGCCCGGGGCCTCGGCCGTCTCGGAGGTGAGCAAGCTGCGCTCGCTGCCGCTGCCGCCGCGGGTGATGCGCTGGGTACGCGACGCCAAGTTCACCGCCTTCGCCGGCCGGCACCGGCTGCGCGACCAGGCCGAGCGCTGGATGGGCCGCCGCTGATGCTGCGCAGCGCGGCGGTGCGCAAGTCGCTCACCTTCTTTCTGCTGAAATCGGCCAACACGGCGCTGGCCACGCTGTGGAGCTTCCTGCTGGCCTACAGCCTGGTGCGAATCGTGGGGCTGGAGAACTACGCCTTCTTCGCCACGGTCATCGCCTTCGCCTCGCTGATCCTGCAGGCCGATCTCGGCATCTCCATCCGCCTCTTCGGCCGCATGCGGCAGGATTTCCTGCATCCCGGCCAGGCCTCGCGCGAGGATCTGGGCAGCGCCGCCATGGCCGCGCTGTGGTCCTACGCCGCTCTCGCAGTGCTCGCCACGCTGCTCTTCGGCCTGGCCGTCTGGGCGGCCGGGCTTGGGGTGGAGGCCTACCGGCCGGTCTATGTGCTGCTCTTCCTCGGCTCCGCCCTGCCGCTGCCCTGGATGATCCTGCGCGTCACCGCCAATGCCTTCGACGCCTATGTGATGACGGAGACGATCGACTTCATCCGCCGCTCGGCGCTGTTCGGCCTGACCCTGGCGCTGCTGGCGGGGCTGCCGCTGATGGCCTACTCGCTGGCCTTCGTGGCGCTGTGGCTGGCAGGACTTGCGGTGCTGTTCGCGCTGGCGCGGCGGCGCGTGCCGCTGCTGGCGCAGCAGGGCCTGCGCGCGCGGCGCGGCTTCTCCGTGCTGCGGCAGGACCTGCGCGGCATCGCCGCCTCGGCGCAGCTCTCCATCTCCGAGTTCCTGATCTACATCTTCCCCTACTACGCCATCCCGCTGATGCACCGGGACGCGCTGGCCCTCGTCGCCTTCGACATGTTCTACAAGGTGACGCGCTTCGCCACGACCGCCTACCTCACCGTCTCGGAGACGCTGCTTCCGCACCAGACCCGTGCCTGGCACGCGGGGGACAGGGCCGGGCTGTGGCGCACGCTGCGGCTCGCCTTCGTGCTCGGCCTGGTGCCGATGCTGGGCGGCGCGGGTGTCATCGGCCTGTTCGGCGAGCAGTTCTTCGGCCTGCTGCTCGGTCAGGCGGGCGTGGTCACGCCGGCGGTGCGGGTGGCCATCTGCGTCATGCTGGTGCTGATGCTGGTGCAGACCCTCTGCGGCGCCTTCCTGGCGGCCACCGGGTTCCTGGCGCCTCTGGCCCGCCGGGCCTCGCTCACCCTGGCCGCCATGCTCGGCTTCGCGGCGCTCACGGCGCAGCAGGGCTGGACGGTGGAGGTGTTCATCGGCGGCTATGTGGCGCTGTATGGCTGCGAGGCGCTTTCCTACCTGGTGCTGATGATCCGCACCATCCGGCGCCACGAGCAGGGCTCCTCGCCCGCGGGATCCCCCATAGGGGTCTGAGGAGAATCCCGCGGCCCGAGGGTCACGCCACGGGGAAGAGCCTGTCCTGCTCCGCCCGCAGCGTGTCGATGAGGCGACCTGGGGGGATCTCCACATCGTCGTAGGTGAGCACGGCATCCTTGGCGATGTCGCGCTTCAGCCGGCAGCCCTGGGCCAGGCCCATGGGCAGCAGCGTCTCCCGGCGCGAGATCTCGTAGGTCTCGCACTGGCCGTAGGTCATGTAGCCGCCGAGCGCGTCGATCTCCTCGCCGGCCTTCAGGTCCTTCTTGGCGGTCGCCACCACCTCGACGCGCGGGCCGTCGATCGGCTGCAGCACGGCGTCGTTGCACAGCACCACGCGGGCCACCGAGATCGGGATCTCGAAATGGCAGAGGTGATACGGGGTGTAGAAGCTGTAGAGCGGGCCGGTGCCCAGCTTGTACAGGTTCAGGTAGTGCTGCTGCTTCGGGTCGTCATGCGTGGCCAGCACGTAGATGCCGGGGCCGGGCTTGCTGCCGACCACGTAGTCGACGATGCCGCCCTTCTCCTTCAGCATGTCCACGTCGTAGAGCTGGGTCAGCTCGTCGACATGGCCGCGGTGGTCGCGCCCGATCATGCCGCGCTGGTTCACCGTCATGCCCGTGGCATTGGCGACGATGGCCTGCTCGAAGCTGATCTTGGTGCCGTCGGCGAAGCTGGTCACCATGTAGGGGTCCTGCCCCCACTGCTTGGCGAAGCCTTCCTGCGTCGTCGGGTTGCGATAGGGGTCCTGCAGGCCCTTGATGTTCCCGCAGACCAGCGGCGTCAGCCCGATCGACTTGACGAAGCGGAACAGGTTCATCTGCACGCCGGGCTGGTCGCCATCGGCGCCGGTGAAGATGATGCCGGCGGCGTCCGCCTTCTTCTTCAGCAGCGGGCCGACCGTGCCGTCCAGCTCGGCGTTCATCGAGACCATGTGCTTGCGGTTCTCGATCGCCGCCATGGTCACCATGGCGCCGTACTCGATGGCACCCGTCGCATCCACCAGGCATTCCAGCGCCGGCGAGCGGCAGAGCAGCAGCGGATCGCTGGTGATGGCGGCGCGGCCCTGGGCGACCGCCTCGGCCAGCGCGGCATCCGTCTCCACCACCGCGATGTCGGTCACGCCGGCGATCTCGAAGGCCTGCCGGGCGCGCTCGATGTTGCGGTTGCAGATCACCGCCAGCTCCATGCCGGGCACGGAGTTGACGATCTGGTTGGTGATGCCCTTGGCCATGAAGCCGGCGCCGAACATGCCGACGCGAACCGGCTTGCCTTCCGCCGCGCGGGCCTTCAGCAGCGTGTCATAGATCATGATGCGTCTCCGGCCGGCTCAGCGCACGCCGCGCAGTTGCTCGACGGCATGGAACCCGGCGTCGAAAAGCGGCCAGCTGCGGTCCTTCTCCGAGACCAGCTCGGGCTGGATCGGCCAGTCGATGCCGAGATGCGGGTCGTCGTAGCGCAGGCCGCGCTCGCCGCCGGGCATGTAGGCATCGCTGACCATGTAGAAGGCCTCGGTGTCGTCCCGCAGCGTGACGAAGCCATGCGCGAAGCCGCGCGGCACGTACAGCATCTTGCGGTTCTCGTCGTTCAGCTCGATGCCGAAATGCTTGCCGTAGCTGGCGGAATCCGGCCGCATGTCGACGATGACATCGTAGAGCGCGCCGCGCAGGCAGCGCACCAGCTTCACCTCCGCCGCGGGCGGCAGCTGGTAATGCATGCCGCGCAGCGTCCCCTTGCGGGGGTTGAAGGAGTTGTTGACCTGCGCGTAGCGGCTGACGAGGCCGGCTTCGGCGAATTCCTGCTCACAGAAGGCGCGGGCGAAGAAGCCGCGCTCATCGGCGCGCGGCTCCATCTCGATCACATACGCGTCCTGGAGCGGGGTCTTGTGGAACTTCATGCCACCGCCTTCTGCGGTTCGAGGTTGTTGTCCACCGTGCCGGAGGCGATCAGCTTCTCCAGCGTCACCAGGCGGATCGCGCCCGACTTCCGGTAGTTTCGGTCGGCGAAGCCCTGCGCCTTCAGCTCGTCGCGCAGCTCGGCGATGGCGCCGTCGAGCGTCTCCTGCGGCTGGTGCTCCGGCGCCAGCCTGGCGAAGAGCGAGAAATCCACCTTGTAGGAACGCTTGTCCGGCGGCGCCGAGGTGGCGATGGACACCGTGGCCTCCGGCATGGCGCGGCCCACCGCCTCGGCCAGGTCGCGCACCTGGTAGTTCCAGCGCTCGGTGCCGACATTGACGGTGAGGAAGTTGCCGCCATTCTCCGGCGCGCGGATGATCGCCCACTCGATGGCGCGCGCCATGTCGCGGACATGGATCAGCGGCCGCCAGGGCGTGCCGTCGCTGAGCACGCTCACCTCGCCATTGGCCAGGGCGCCGGCGACGAAGTCGTTCAGCACCAGGTCGAGGCGCAGGCGCGGCGACATGCCGCAGGCCGTCGCGAAGCGCAGGCAGGAGACCACCATGCCGCTGTTGTCGAGCGCGCGCAGCGAGGTCTCGGTGTCGATCTTGGAGCGCGCATAGGCGGTCAGCGGGTTGAGCTGATCCTCCTCGACGCGGGCGCGGCCATCGGCGGCGAAGCCGTAGACGCTGCAGCTGGAGGCGAAGACGAAGCGCTTGACCCCCGCCTCGGCCGCGGCCTTGGCGACATCGACGCTGGCGCGATGGTTGATCGCGTCCGTCACCGCCTCGAAGCGCTGGCCCATCGGGTCGTTCGAGATGGCGGCCAGGTGCACCACCGCGTCGAAGCCGCGCAGCTCCTCGACGCCGATCTCGCGCACGTCGCCGAACTTCTGCTCATCCAGCAGGGTCTCGGGCAGCGGGTCGTTCGTGGTCAGGCAGTGGCCGAACCAGCCGCGGTCGTAGCCGACCAGGTGCGCCTGCGGGAACACCTGGCGCAGGTGGCGGACGACGACGGGGCCGACATAGCCCATATTACCGGTGATCAGGATACGCATGGTTTCAGCACCCCCAAACGCGCCACGGCGCCTTGCCGGAAGTCCACAGCCCCTCGAGATGGCTCCGGTCGCGGATGGTGTCCATCGGATGCCAGAAGCCGTGGTGCTGGTAGACCGTCATCTGCCCATCGGCGCAGAGGCGCTCGATCGGCTGGTCTTCCCAGACGGTGGAATCGCCCTCGATATAGTCGCCGACCTTCGGGCTGAGCACGAAGAAGCCGCCATTGATCCAGCCGCCATCGCCCTGGATCTTCTCCTTGAAGGCGGTGACCTGCTTGCCCTCGATCTGCAGCGCGCCGAAGCGGCCGGCAGGCTGGGTCGCGGTCATCGTCGCCAGCCGGCCTTCCGCCTTGTGCAGGGCGATGGTGGCCGTGATGTCGATGTTGCCGACGCCGTCGCCATAGGTGAGGCAGAAAGCTTCCTCATCCTTCAGGTAGGGCATGACACGCTTGATGCGGCCGCCCGTCATGCTGTCCTCGCCCGTGTCCACCAGCGTCACACGCCAGTTCTCGGCGCGGGCGTTGTGGACCTCCATGGTGTTCTTTTCCAGATCGAACGTGACGTCCGACATGTACATGAAGTAGTTTTTAAAATACTCTTTGATGACATTCCCGCGATATCCCAGGCACACAACAAAATCGTTGATGCCATGGGCGCTGTATATTTTCATGATGTGCCAAAGGATAGGCCGGCCGCCGATCTCAACCATGGGCTTCGGGCGGACCGAGGTTTCCTCGGCAAGGCGGGTTCCCAGTCCACCGGCCAAGATGACTGCCTTCATATCTCAGAACCCTCGCTGCTGGGGCGGCATTTGAAAATCCCGGGACGAATTGTCCCAAGACATAGCCTCAGTGTGATTTATGAGACCGAGTTTGCATAGAGAGAACGAACATCACCAAATAGTCAGTACGAGATTGTTATTTTAGTACCGAAACAACCTTCCCTTGTCCTGCGTATCCTCCCCGGCGCTCAATCCCGCATGAAAATCGAGCAATCATCCTTACAAATGATGATCTCATAAATTTGTTCTGTTTCTGCTTGTTTTTTGGAATAGATTTTAAAAAATTTAGACCCTCGGAATGGGCCGATCGGCTAGCCAAGCGTTTAGGCGTGAAAGCCGGACAAGGAATTGAGCAGCATGACTGAAGACACGCAGGTTACGATTGGCATGCCTGTTCGAAACGGCGGGCAGCAGATCAGGACCGCGATTGACTCATTATTGTCGCAGACTCACCGGAACATCAAACTCGTCATCTCCGACAACTGCTCGACCGACGAAACGCGTGAGATCTGCCGCGAGTATGCCCGGCAAGACAGCCGCGTCGTGCTGCATGAGCAGAAGGAGAATCTCGGCATCTGCGGGAATTTCCGCTTCGTGCTGATGCAGGCCAAGACCCCCTACTTCCTCTGGGCGTGCCATGACGACGTCTGGGCGCCGGAGTTCATCCAGAAGAACCTGGAGAATCTGCAGCGCCACCCCAACGCCGTGGCCAGTACCTCGCGCGTCGCCATGGTCACTCCGGCCGGGCGCCGGGAGATGTCGAACGGCACCTTCGCGCTGCAGGGCACCGCGGCCGAGCGCCTGCGCGGCTTCTTCTGGGATCCGGGCGAGGTCTCCCGCTTCTATGGCGTGTACCGCACGGAGGCGCTGAAGCGGTCCTTTCCCGAGGATATCGACGTCTTCGGCTATGACTGGATCGTCATGGCGCTGAACCTGCTCGAAGGCGATCATCTCGAGCTGCCGGAAGTGCTGCTGACGCGCGAGGATCACGACGACGACCACTATCATCGCACTCTGGTGCGCCGCCAGCCGCGCCGGCTGCACCGCTGGATGCCGCATCTGCCGATGACGCGGGTGCTGCGCGAACGTCTTCCGCCGGAGATCTGGCGCGCCTGCCGCAGCCGGGTCCTGCGGCGCAACGCGATCCAGTCGCTCATGTACTGCAAGTATCGCGTCCCCGCCGTGGCGCCGCTGGTGCGGACGCTCTCCGTGCTGGAGCGGGCCCGCACCCGCTACATCAGGGCGTTCTGAAGCGGGGCCGTGCCCGCCTAGGCGAAGGGCGGCTGCCGCAGCAGAGCGGCCACCTTCGCCGCCGGCACGGGCCGGCTGAAGAGATAGCCTTGCCCCTCGGTGCAGCCGAGCTGCCGCAGCGCCGCAAGCTGCTCGGCGCTCTCCACGCCCTCGGCCGTGACGGACAGGCTGAGGCTGCGCCCCATGCTGACGACGGCGCTGATGACGGCGTTCGACTCCACCCGCCCCGGCAGGCCCGCGATGAAGGAGCGGTCGATCTTGATCTTGTCGAACGGAATGCGCAGCAGGTAGCCAAGCGACGAGAAGCCTGTCCCGAAATCGTCGAGCGCGATGCGCACGCCCAGGCCCCGCAGCGCCTCAAGCGTCGCGATATTGGCCTGGTCGTCCTGCAGCAGCGTCGATTCGGTGATCTCCAGCTCCACCCGCCCGGGGGGCAGCCCGGACAGCTTCAGCGTCTCGGCGAGGGTGGACAGCAGCCCCGGGTCGCGGAACTGCACCGCCGACAGGTTGATGGCGACATTCACCGGCTCGGGCCATTGCGCCGCCTCCGCGCAGGCGCCGCGCAAAATCCACTCGCCGATCCGGATGATCAGCCCGCTCTCCTCCGCGAGGGGGATGAACTCGGCCGGTGAGACATGGCCATGCACCGGGTGATGCCAGCGCAGCAGCGTCTCCAGGCAGGTCACGCGGCCGCTGCGCAGGTCGACGAGCGGCTGGAAATGCAGGGAAAGCTCGCCGCGCTGCAGGGCGGTGCGCAGCCCGGCCTTCAGCATCTGCTTGCGGCGGGCCGCCGCCTCCATGCTCCGCTCGAAGAAGCGGAAGGTGCCCCGCCCCCCGGATTTGGCATGATAGAGAGCAATGTCGGCGTTCCGGATCAGGCTTTCCGGTGTCTCGCCATGCTCGGGCGCGAGGGCGAGGCCGATGCTGGTGCCCGCCGCGACCAGCTGCCCCTCCAGATTATAGTCCTCATCCAGCAGCGCCAGGAGATGCCGGGCCGTGCCGGCCGCCTCCTCCGCCGTTGTCAGCCCCGTCTGGAGCAGGGCGAATTCGTCGCCGCCGAGACGGTAGACCTTGCAGCCCTTCCCATGGCCGGCCCCCAGCCGGTTGGCCACCTGCTGCAGCAGGCAATCCCCCGCGGTATGGCCCAGCACATCATTGATGCCTTTGAAGTGGTCGAGGTCGAGGTAGTAAAGGGCGAGAATCTGCCCGTCCTGCTTCTCGGCGAAGAGTCGCTTGATGTCCTCCTGGAACAGCCGGCGATTGGGCAGGCCGGTCAGCGGGTCGTGATAGGCCAAGTAGGCGATCTGCTGCTCGGCCTGCCGCCTCTCCGTGATGTCCTGCGACACCACGAGCAACCGCACCACCGCGCCCGCCGCGTTGCGCACGGGCGAGACGATCACGTCCCACCATTTGGGCCTGCCGCGGACGGTGGGGCAGAAGCCGGTGAAGTTGCCGGCATCGCCGGCCCGCGCGGCCTCGACCGCCTGGCGGGCCTTGGCCGCCATCTCGGCGGGCAGCGCGGCCAGCCAGTCCTTCCCGTGCAGGCGGCTGGAATCCTCGATCTCCATGAGCGTTTCCCCGGCCTTGTTCATGAACAGGAGCCGGCCGGAGAGATCGAGCACCTTGATGCAGACCACACTGCTCTCGACGACCCCGCGGGCGAATTCCTCGCTTTCCCGCAGCGCCTCCAGCGCCAGCCTGTGGTCGTGGATGTCTTCATCCATCCCGTACCAGCGGATAATCCGCCCCGCCGCGTCGCGGCGCGCCGTGGCCCGGGAACGGAACCAGCGATATTCCCCGTCCGCCAGACGGAACCGGGCTTCCAGGTCGACCGGCTCGCCGCTGACGAGAGAGCGCCTCCAGTGCCGCAGCACCTCCGCCCTGTCATCGGGGTGCACCACCGAGAGCCGGCCCATCTCCAGGACCTCGTCCTCCGTCATGGCCAGCAGGCGGCTCCAGCGCGGGCTGATGGTGATCAGCGCCCCCTTCTCGTCGGCGACCCAGGCGATCTGCGGGCTGAGCTCGATCGCGTGCCGATGATTCTCCTCGCTCTCGCGCAGCGCCTCCTCCACACGGACGCGGTCCGTCACGTCCCAGATCGTGACCAGCACGGCGTCCCGCCCGGCGAAGACGAGAAGGTGCGAGAGGACATCGACGATGCGCTCGCTGCCCTTGGCGTCCACATGCCGCCAGTTCTGGCTGATCTGGTAGGCCTGGCGGGGCGCCGTGACGGCAGCGCGCACCTGCTCACGCTCCGAGGGCTCGCGGATATCCAGGATGGTCATGCGCAGGAACTCCTCGCGCGACCAGCCATATGCCATCACGGCCGCATCGTTCACCGCCAGGAAGCGCAGGGTTTCCCGGTCATAGACCCACATCGGCACCGGGTTCTGCCGGAACAGCAGGCCGAGGGCTTCCTCGGTCTCCTTCTGCGGCGTGATGTCGCTGGCGACGCACAGCGCCCCCCTGGCCCCCGCCTGCCCACCCGCCACGGGGCTGAGCGAGAGCCGCAAGGTCCGCGGCCGGCCATCGGCGCTGGACGGGCCGCCCTTCCAGTCCAGCGTGGCGGTGCCGCCGGCACGCAGCACCGCCGCAAGGGGCTCGTCCAGGAAGGCGGCCAGCGCCGCGAGGCTATCAGCCCCCCCGCTGCCGGAGAGGCTGTCCTCCGATCCGCCGATCAGCCGGATCAAGGCGCGGTTGAGGTAAAAGGGCTGCCCGTCGCTCCCGAAGAGGCAACATCCGAGCGGGGAGGCGTCCAGCCCCGCCGCCAGCGCCTGGAAGCGCGCTTCCATCATACCGCCACGAGCCGAGGCGTGACGCAGGGCCGAGGTGGTCATCGACAATCCGTCCGTCACCTGAAACGCCACACGGCCTATCACCGGAACGTGAGAATAGTGGAGGGCGGCGGGCAAAAGCAACCACCCCCTGGCCTTCCCCGCCCGCCGCGCCCGTGGCTCTGGCGGCCGGCCAGCGCGGCAGGACGCGCCCGGACCGCCGCGGAGGCGCCGTCATCCGGGCGAGGCGGCCGCCGCGAAGCCGCGCATCAACCCAGCCATATCGGGGTTGTCCTCCAGCGACCAGAGCAGCCCGATCTGCTCCTCCGCCCGTGCCGCCATGCCGGCCAGGCTGGCGTTGGCGCGGTACTTCGCCTCCAGCTCCGCATCCGTGAGCGGCTGCCCCTCGCTGCCGCGCGGTGCCGTCACGGTGATGCTGCGCTCCTCCCCGCCGCCGGTGCGCAGCGTGACACGCGCCGCGCCGCGCGGCAGCCCGTCGTCCAGCACCGCCCGCACCCTGCCGCGCAGCGCCGCCACGGCGGGGTCCCGCACCGCCGCGAGGGAGAACGCCGCCGGCCCGGCCTCGCCCCGCGCCAGCACCACCGCCGCGGTGTGGTGGATGCTCACCCGCGCGTCGCGCTCGTTCCGCACGGGCCGGTCGCCGCGGTCGAGCAGGAGCTGGTTCCCGGCCACCACCACCTCGGCGATCGCCTCCCCCGGCACGCGCAGCGCCAGGCAGGCATCGATGACGGCGTGGAAGACGATGCCGCTCGGGTAGGGCTTGTAGGTGTTGCGCGCGAATTCCCAGCGGGTGCCGAGCCCCCCGGTGACGCGGCGGAGATCGGGGGCGTCGCCCATGGCCCGCGCCCAGCCGAGCGGCCCCTCGATGGCGGCCGGCGCGGCGCCATAGCCGGCCTGGGCCAGGAGCGCGGCCAGCAGGCCGTTGCGCGCCGCATTGCCCATGCCGACATTCTTGGCCGCGCTCGGCAGGTTCTCCACCAGCCCGGCCGACTGGCTGGCGGCGATGCCGAGCGCCGCCCAGCATTGTGCGGCGTCCAGCCCCAGCAGCCGGGCGCAGCCCGCCGCCGCGCCGAACACGCCGCAGGTGGAGGTGATGTGCCAGCCCCGTGCATAATGCCCGGGCGAGACGGCACAGCCGAGGCGGCATTCCACCTCGGCGCCCAGCAGGAAGGCATGCAGCACCGCCTTGCCGCCCAGGCCGCGCTGCTCGGCCAGGGCCAGCAGCGGCGGCGCCACGGGGGCGGTGGGGTGGATCACCGTCTCCAAATGCGTGTCGTCGTAATCCAGCAGGTTGGCGGCGATGGTGTTGACAAAGGCGGCGCCCATCGCGTCCAGCCGCTCGGCGCGGCCGATCACCGTAGCATGGCCGCCGCCCGAGAAAGGCGCCATGACGCGCAGCGCCGTCTCCACCGCCGGGTCACGCGCCACGCCCAGCGCGCCGCCGAAGAAGTTCAGCAGGGCACGCCGGCCCTCATGCCGCAGCGAGGCGGGAATCTCCTCCCAGCGCGAGGCCGCGATGAACCGGCCGAGGATCTCGCCGGCATAGGGAGCGTGCCCGTCTCCACCCATGATGATCCCCCCGCTGCGGGCCGCGCCGCCGGGAGGCGCAGGCCCTTCCCGCGCTCTCCCCGGCTTGCCCTCGGCTTGTGTTACCGATATCAAGCCTGGACCATCCGGGAGGCACGGTCAATTGCGGCAGCGCGTGCAACAGGACGGCGCAGGCACCGGCCGGCGCCGCGCCCTCGTCACCGGCTCGACCGGCGGGCTGGGCCTGGCCGTGGCCGATGCCCTGGCGGCCATGGGATGCGACATCGTCCTGCACGGCCTGCTCGCGGAAGGGCCGGCGGCGGAGCTGTGCGGCGGCCTTTCCCGGCGGCACGGCGTGGCCGTGCGTTACCACCGCGCGGACCTGGCCGACGCCGCCGCCATCGCCGCCATGATGGCCGCGGCGGGCGAAGTCGACATCCTCGTCAACAACGCGGCGACCCGGCATTTCGCCCCGATCGAGGCGATGCCGCCGGAGGATTGGGAGGCGGATCTGGCGGTGAACCTCACCGCCGCCTTCCATACCATCCGCCTCGCCCTGCCGGGGATGCGGGCACAGGGCTGGGGCCGGATCGTCAACATGTCCTCGATCTACGGGCTGGTCGGCGCCACAGACCGTGCCGGCTATGTCGCCACCAAGACGGCGCTGATCGGCCTCACCCGCGCCGTGGCGCTGGAGACGGCGCGGCAGGGCATCACCTGCAACGCCCTCTGCCCCGGCACCACGCTGACCCCGGGCATCGAGGAGCGCATTCGCGCCGCCATGGCCGGCGGCGCCCTGGACCGGGCCGCGGCGTCCAGCCACATCCTGGCCGGCAAGCAGCCGAGCGGCCGCTTCATCGCCGCCGAGGCGGTGGCCGGGCTGGTCGCCTTCCTCTGCAGCGAGGCGGGCCGCGACCTGACCGGCGCAGCCCTGCCGGTGGATGGCGGCTGGTCCGCCACATGAAGCGCGCGACCAGCCGCCCGCGCCCCGCTATGCCGGGCGGGGCACGGCGTCCAGCCGGGCCACCATCCCCTCCAGCCCCGGTGCGGAGGCCGGGTAGCGCTCCAGCACCAGGGGGTCGTGGCCGGGGATGATGTGGTCGGGCGAGCTGGCCAGGCGGTGCAGCGTGTCGTAGCCCTCCAGCATCTGCGCCACGTCGGCGACGATGGGGAAAGGCCGGCGTTGCTGGAGGTTGGCGTAGAAATGCGTGGCATCGGAGGCCAGCACCACCCAGCCGCGCCGCGTGCGCACGCGCATCACCTGCAGCCCCAGCGAATGCCCGCCGACATGGTGCAGGCTGATGCCGGGCGCCAGCTCCACGCTGCCGTCATGGAAACTGGCGCGGCCGGTGAAGACGCGGTCCACCATCGCCTTCACGTCCGCAGCCTCGAAGGGCGCGCGCAGCAGGCCGTGGCACATGCAGCGCCCGGTGCAGTAGGCCATCTCACGGTCCTGGATGTGGTAGCGGGCGGCGGGGAACATGTCGTGGTTGCCGGCATGGTCGTAGTGCATGTGGGAGAGCACGACATCGGCCACGCCGCCGGCCTCGATGCCGATGCGCCGCAGCCCCTCGGCCGGGGTGCAGAGCAGCCGCCGCCCGCGCCGCGCCGCCACCTCGGCGCTGAAGCCGGTGTCCAGCACGAAGCTGCGCTTGCGGCCGACCACCGCCCAGACGAAATAGTCGAGCGGCATCGGCGCGTTGTCATGCGGGTCGCCGCCGAAGAAGTTCTCATGCGCGGGCCGGTCGTGCCGCGCGTATTTGACGGCATGGATCTCGTAGGTGTCTTCGTCATGCTCAGCCATTGCTGGTCGTTCCTTCCCTGCCCGGCCGGAGATCGCCGGGCGATGACACAGGCCGGGGCGCTGCGCCGTGCCGGATGATGGCGGCGATCCCGCCGGGCCGCCCCCGGGCGGGGTGCGGATGCGGGACGTGGCGCAGCGCGCCGGCGTCTCCACCATGACCGTCTCCCGCGTGTTGAGCGACCCCGGCAAGGTCTCCGCTGAGGTGCGCCAGCGCGTGATGGCGGCGATCGAGGCCGCGGGCTACGTGCCGAACCGGCTGGCGGGCAGCCTCTCCTCCCGGCATTCGCGGGTCATCGGGCTGATCGTGCCGAGCCTGGAGAACTCGCTGTTCGCGCCGACCATCCAGGGCATCTCGGAGGTGCTGCGGCGCAACGGGTATCAGCTCATGGTCGCCGATTGCGGCGGCAGCGACGCCGAGGAGGAGGCGCTGGTCACCGCCTTCCTGGCGCAGCGCGTGGCGGGGCTGGTGCTGCACAACACCCGCCACACCGCGGCGGCACGGGCCATGATACGCCGCGCCGGCATCCCCGTCGTGGAGACGGGCACGCTGACGCCAAAGCCGCTCGACATGGTGGTGAGCTACTCCAACCACGAGGCCTCGCGCGCCATGACGCTGCACCTGCACCGGCTGGGCTACCGGCGCATCGGCTTCGTCAGCCTGCCGGCGGCCGGCAACAACCGCGCCCTGGCGCGCCAGAGCGGCTACCGTGCCGCGTTGGCCGAGGCCGGGCTGCCGCCGGAGCCGCGGCTGATGCTGGAAATGCCGCCCGGCCTGCCCTCCGGCGCCGAGGCGGTGGTGCGGCTGGCGGAGGGTCCGGTGCCGGCCGATGCCATCTTCTTCGCCGGCGACGTGCTGGCGGTCGGCGCCCTGTTCGAGTGCCAGCGGCGCGGCTGGGCGGTGCCAGGCCGCGTCGGCATCGCCGCCTTCGACAACATCGAGATCCTGGGCCAGATGGTGCCACCCATCACCACCCTGCGCCTGCCGCGCGCCGAGATCGGCCGCCGCGCGGCGGAGATCCTGCTCGACCGCATCCAGGGCCGGTCGGCCGGGCCGGTGCGGGTGGATCTGCGCTTCGAGATCATCCAGCGCGCCAGCACCTGAACCAGAGATGGCGGTTTTGATGATATCGGTATCATGATTCGGCTTGTGCGCTGCCCGGACGCTGCCTAGACCCGGACCAGGGGCCGGCACGGCCCAGGGAGGACGCAGGATGTCGAAGCCGGTTCTGGGCTTTGTCGGGCTGGGGCAGATGGGCAGCCGCATGGCGCTGCGCCTGCTGGAGGCCGGGTATCCGCTGGTGGTGTGCGACACGGCGGAGACGGCGCTGGCGCCGCTGCTGGCCCGGGGCGCGCGCCGCGCCGCCACCCCCGCCGCGCTGGCCGACCAGTCGGACATCGTGCTGGGCAGCCTGCCGACGCCGGAGGCGGTGCAGGCGGTGGGGCTGGGCCCGCAGGGGCTGCTGCACGGCCAGAGGGCGCGGCGCTTCATCGACCTGTCCACCACCGGGCCGCGCATCGCCCGCCAGGTGGCCGGCGCCTTCGCCGCGCAGGGCCGCGTCGCCCTCGACGCGCCGGTGAGCGGCGGCATCACCGGCGCCGAGCAGGGCACGCTGGCGCTGATGGTCTCGGGCCCCCGCGCCGAATTCGCGGCGCTGGAGCCGGTGCTGCGGGTGCTGGGGCGGCCCTTCTTCTGCGGGGAGGAGGCCGGCCAGGCGCAGGTGATGAAGCTGTGCAACAACCTCCTCGCCGCCGCCGCCCTGGCGATCTCCTCGGAGGCCATCGTCATGGGCGTGAAGGCCGGGCTGGACCCGGCCCTGATGTGCGAGGTGATCAACGCCAGCAGCGGCCGCAACAGCGCGACGCAGGACAAGTTCCCCCGCGCCGTCATCCCCCGCAGCTTCGACTTCGGCTTCGCCACGGGGCTCTCGCACAAGGATGTGCGGCTCTGCGTGGACGAGGCGGAGGCGATGGGCGTGCCGATGGTGGTGGGCAGCGCGGTGCGGCAGATGCTGGCCGTGACCAGCGCCTCCTTCGGGGCGGAGAGCGACTTCACCTCCATCGTCAAGGTTGTGGAGCAGTGGGCGGGGGTGGAGGTGCGCGCCCGCTGAGGCGGCGCCGGCCAGGATCAAGGTGCCAGGGAGGGTAGCCAGGGAGGGTTCCCTCCCCGGCCGGGCGGGCCCTCATTCCAGCCGGATGTTCAGGTCGCGCACCACCGAGGCCCAGCGCGCCGCGTCCTGCGCGATGAACCGGCCCGTCTCCTCCGGCGAGGTGGCAGCGGGGATGGCGGCCTGGCCGCGGAACGCCGCGCGCAGCGCGGGCGCGGCCAGCGCCTCGGCCATCACCGTGGCGAGGCGCTGGGCGATGGAGGCGGGCATACGCGCCGGGCCGAGCAGGCCGAACCAGTTTCCGCTCTCCACCGGCACGCCGAGCTCGATCATGGTGGGCGTGTTCGGCAGCAGATCGAGCCGCTCCGCCGCGCCGAGCGCCAGGATGCGCGCCTTGCCGTCGCGCGCCAGCGCCTCGGCCGGGCCGGCATTGAGGAACATGCAGTCCACCTGCCCGCCGAACACGGCGGTGCTGGCGGGCGCGGCGCCGGTGAACGGCACATGCAGCATCTGCAGCCCCGCCTGCTGGGCCAGCGCCTCCATCGCCAGATGGGAGGTGCTGCCGATGCCCCAGGAGGCGAAGCTGACCTGCCCCGGCCTGGACCGCACCAGCCCGAGGAAGCCGGCGAGATCCTCCGCCCCCAGCCCCGGCCGCAGGATCAGCGCGAAGGGCCCGCGCGCGAACAGCGTGACGGGCGTGAAATCCGACACCGCGTTGTAGGCCAGCCTCGGGTAGATGAGCGGGTTGATCGCGTGCGTCTCGGCATTGGCCAGGATCAGCGTGTGCCCGTCGGGCGCGGCGCGGGCCACGGCCTGGGTGCCCACCGCGCCATTGGCGCCGGGGCGGTTCTCGATCACCACGCTCTGGCCCAGCGCGGCGGAGAGCGGCTGCGCCAGAATGCGGATCAGCACATCCGCCAGCCCTCCCGCATTCCAGGGCACGACGACGCGCACCGGCTGTTCCGGATAGGCGGCCAGGGCGGGGGCGGCCAGCGGCAGGGCCGCGGCCGCCCCCAGCAGGGTGCGGCGGCTGATGGGAGCCATGGGATCGTTCCTCGCGCGGTGGGTCTTGCTTGGCGCCATCCTCGCGCAGAACCAGATTGTCGGACAAGAATTTTTGTTATCGATACCACACGCCTCCAGAGGCGGGGCCGGGGAGCCGGGGGAGAGCGGCGCCATCCTGCGGGCCGGCGGGCGATCGCCGCCCCGCGGCGGCCGGCCCGGGCGATATTCGCAGCCAGAGGCGCGCCACCCATCCTTACGGCCTGGCCGTAGCCCCGCCCGGCGTGGCACGCGCAGCAGGGGGAACGGCCGGTGGAATCATCCGGCCGGAACGGGCGGCTCCGGCCCCGCTCAGAGCGGCAGCGGGCCGTCGCTCTTCACCTCTTCCATCACGGCATAGGTGCGTGTCTCCCGCACGCCGGGCAGGGCCAGCAGGACATCCCCCAGGAAGCGCCGGTAGGCCGCCATGTCCTGCACCCGCGTCTTCACCAGGTAGTCGAAGCCGCCGGCCACCATGTGGCATTCCAGCACCTCCGGCGCCCGGTTCACCGCCGCGGCGAAGCGGGTGAAGACATCCGGCGTCGTCTTGTCGAGCAGCACCTCGACGAAGACGAGCAGGCCGAAGCCGAGCCGGTGCGGATCCAGCCGCGCCCCGAAGCCGGTGACGACGCCCTCCTTCAGCAGCCGCCGCATCCGCTCGCTGGTGGCGGTGGGGGAGAGGCCGATCCGCTCGGCCAGTTCCAGATTCGTGATCCGGCCCTCGCGCTGGAGAACGGAAAGGATCATGCGGTCCGTACGGTCCATCATCCGAAGCTTTCACTATCAACCCGGCTCCGTGGCGCCGATCATGCTGCCCAATCGCCGAAAGCCGCGTGTCGATCAACCCAACGCGGCGGTAGGATCGGCTCCTCCGGCTCCCGGGCCCTGTGCTGCCGAAAGACCGCATGATGAGCGCTGAATCCCTGCCAACACCCTTCCTCGCCCTGGCGGAGGGGCTCCCCACGCAGGGGCCGATGCGTGACGCTGTCACCGCCGCCTACCGGCGGCCGGAGACGGAATGCCTGCCGCCCCTGCTGGCCGCCGCCGCCCTGCCGCCGGCGCAGGAGGAACAGGCCGCCGCCCTGGCGCGGCGCCTGGTGCAGGCCCTGCGCGGCAAGCCGCGCCAGGGCGGGGTGGAGGCGCTGATGCAGGAATTCTCGCTCTCCAGCCAGGAGGGCGTGGCACTGATGTGCCTGGCCGAGGCGCTGCTGCGCATCCCTGACACCGCCACGCGGGACGCGCTGATCCGCGACAAGATCGCCGGCGGCGACTGGCGGGGGCATCTCGGCCATTCCGGCTCGCTCTTCGTCAACGCCGTCACCTGGGGGCTGGTGGTGACGGGCCGGCTGGCCGCGCCGGAGGGCGAGGCGGGGCTCGGCGCCAGCCTGACCCGGCTGCTCCGCCGCGCCGGCGAGCCGGCCATCCGGCGCGGCGTCGATCTCGCCATGCGGATGCTCGGCGAGCAGTTCGTCACCGGCCAGACCATCGCCGAGGCGCTGGCCAACAGCCGGGCGCGGGAGCGGCAGGGCTTCCGCTACTCCTACGACATGCTGGGCGAGGCGGCGGCGACGGCGGAGGACGCCGCCCGCTACCTGCGCGACTACGAGGCCGCCATCCATGCCATCGGCCGGGCCTCGGCCGGGCGCGGCATCCAGGAGGGGCCGGGCATCTCCATCAAGCTCTCGGCGCTGCACCCCCGCTACAGCCGCGCGCAGCGCGGGCGGGTGATGGCGGAGCTGCTGCCGCGCGTGGCGGGGCTGGCCGTGCTGGCGCGGCGCTACGACATCGGCCTCAACATCGACGCCGAGGAGGCGGACCGGCTGGAGCTGTCGCTCGACCTGCTCGAGGCGCTCTGCCACGACGAGAGGCTGGCGGGATGGGACGGCGTCGGCTTCGTGGTGCAGGCCTACCAGCGCCGCGCGCCCTACGTGATCGACTTCGTCATCGACCTCGCGCGGCGCACGGGGCGGCGGATGATGGTGCGGCTGGTCAAGGGCGCCTACTGGGACAGCGAGATCAAGCGCGCCCAGCAGGACGGGCTGGCGAGCTTCCCCGTCTTCACCCGCAAGATCCACACGGATGTCTCCTTCCTCGCCTGCGCGCGGCGGCTGCTGGACGCGCCGGAGGCGGTGTTCCCGCAATTCGCCACGCACAATGCGCGGACGCTGGCCGCCATCCACGCCATGGCCGGGCCGGAGCGCTACCGGCCGGGCCAGTACGAGTTCCAGTGCCTGCATGGCATGGGCGAGCCGCTCTACGAGGAGGTGGTCGGCCCGGCGAAGCTGGACCGGCCCTGCCGCATCTACGCGCCGGTCGGCACGCATGAGACGCTGCTGGCCTATCTGGTGCGCCGGCTGCTGGAGAACGGCGCCAACAGCTCCTTCGTGAACCGCATCCACGACGCCCGCGTGCCGGTGGAGGCGCTGGCGGCGGACCCTGTCGCGGCCGCCGCCGCCCTCGTCCCGCCCGGCCGGCCGCATGACGGCATCGCGGCGCCGCCGGACCTGTTCGGCGCGGCGCGGCGCAATTCCGCCGGGCTCGACCTCTCGGACGAGCACAGCCTGGCCGCGCTGGCCGGCACGCTGCGCGCGGGCACGGCGCCGTTGCGGGCCGCGCCGATGCCGCCCGCTGAAGGGCCTGAGGCCGCCCCGCCGCGCCCCGTGCGCAACCCCGCCGATGGGCGGGACGTGGTGGGCCATGTGGCCGAGGCGACGCCGGCCGCGGTGGACGCCGCCCTGGCCCG
>NZ_JBHSCH010000032.1:0-47542 GCF_042651065.1 Teichococcus aestuarii | reverse complement strand
CCGGTTTGTGCTGCTTCCTCGCCATCTCAACCTCCTCCCCTCCGCGTCCCGCTAATCTCACATCAGCGGCGGTACACTTTTAAGGGGGCAGGTCAACCAGACAAGGGGCTGGATGATCCGCTGGAGCCGCCTAGTTCGTGATTACGAAGGTCGCTGCGACGTCTCCGAAGCCATGACCCGCATCGGTATGGGCGTGCTCCTCCTCAGGCGCATCGCCCATCGACGACTATTCTCAAGCGGGCGTTTGGACGGCCAAAATCGAACTCATGCCTTGGCCGTATCCAGTGACGGTTGGAGAGCCACGCCGCGCTCGATGGCTTGGCCAAGTAGATCGATCCCTCGGCTGATGTTCAGCGCGTATGAAAAGTATAACGCACGAGAGGCAAGTTCGATTTCTTCCTGGAGCGACGAATTTTTGGTGTACTCGCACATCATCTCTGCACAGGCTTCTACGCTTTGTAGCTTATGGGCCTCGTGCTGCACGGGCAGACCGATGAAGGCATCGACCGTACCAATGACAGGCCGACCGTAAGACAGCGCCTCCACTGTCTTGATCTTCAGGCCTGTACCACCAAGCATTGGGTTGATGACGCATTGCACGTCGTTGTAAAAATCTTTTAGCTCTTTCACGAAGCCAAAGCGGTATGGCGAGGTCTTCAGCGTCAGAGGCTGCTTGAGGATACTGCCTGCCAGCATCCAGTCCATGGCTGGACCCGATGCAAGAGCATCGTCTAATGCCTGGATCGATCGGATGTTCCATGGATTGCCGCTCCCGAGATAGCCGAATGTAAAGCGGGGCGGCTTGTGGCTTGGCTCCATCAGAAAGCGCGGCGGCATCAGGTGCCCAATCACCATCGCCGGTACGTCAACACGCGACGCGATTTCTGCTGTCTCCCGGTCTTGGATGCCAAGCAGGAGATCGGCTCGGTTGAAGCCGCGGTCTTCCTCGGAAAGGCTGGTAAAGTACCAACGCGGCTCCATTCCTTCACGGATCGCAATCTTGTGGCGATCTCCGAACAGATCGTGCGTATCGATAATCTTGAGTGTGTTGTCCAGCCCGACCAGGACTTTCGACATCCACACATAGTTCACCAGCACGGCGTCGTAGTGCTTGCGCGCGTGCAATTCGGCCACCGCGGCGCAGAGGGCGTCCGGGCACCAATCATCCAGGCCCCAATGGCGAGCGAATTTGGGCTCCGGCAGCGGTAAGGAGGGAAGAAAATGAAACTCGTTCCAGAACCTCTCCATCTCCTCGCGAGACTGCGCGGTAAGACCTTCCATGCCATAATAAAAAAAGTCGAGCTTCAGGCCCCGCTCGCCCAACTGCGTGGCAAGAGAAAGGATGCGCGCTGCATTGCCTTGATCGGATGGGAAGCTAGGAACCGGCGAGACAACGAGGATATTCTTGCTCATGGTCTCCTCACGCGCTGAGTTCGATACGGTCGACACAGGCAAAAAGCCTTGTCACCTTATCATCGGCCATTTTACTTTCACGCACCCATATTCCTAGCACAAGCGGATCTGACAGGTCGGGCGGAAGGTCTATGGAAAGTGCACCAGATGTGTCCGACCAGATTTCAGCGCGGGGTTTCACGACCTCGCCGTTGAGGAGGAGTCTAGCCTGCTGCAAATTGGTCACCGATATCGTATTGGGCAGGATGACGCGCAGCCGGCGATAGCGGTGGCTGACCGGGCCGAGCAATATGCGCAACTGGTTGCGGCCTGTGCCCCAAAGCCAGGAATAGCTGGCATCTCCCTCTACCGTGCCTTCGCCATCATGCACCAAGCTGAGCGCCGAGACCGACGCGTTTGACCAGGCAGCGTAATCGTCTGCCAGATAGATTATGATGGTGTCGTTCTCAGCGCCATGCAGGCTTGCGGCACTTTTAAGATCCACCGACACGGATTTTCCAGCGATCTCGAAGGCTCTGGACAGTTGGCCCGTATCCATGATCGGGCTGACGAAACAGAAGCTCTCTTCGTAAGATCCTTGCACGAACTTGACCACGCAATGCCCCTTGTAGCCCACCGCATAGAGTGGTGGCTGGCTGTCGCAGAGCCGGTCGGCTGCCAACAGCAGCAGGGCAGGTTGTACAGAGCACTGGCCGAGTGCAGAGGCAGCTGATGCGCTGTTGTCCGCATGCATCGCCACGAGCAGCGGACGGCCATCACTCAAAGCCGCGCGCCGAGCTGCGGGAAGGGCTTCGGCAAATGGCAGGATACTGCGCCGCCCGCCATATTGGCGGAACCCTGCATAGAACTCAGCTCCTTTTTCGGGGATATTCTCCGGAAACAGGCCTAGCTCGCCCTTCCCACCCGAGAGGAGAAAGAGAGACAGCGGATAAAGCGTATCAAGCAGATAAGAATTGGGTGCTACCGTATCGACTAGCTCCAGGGTGAGTGCGGCGAAACGCGGCGCAACCGAAAGATCAGCAGAAAGGCCTGGAGCGAGGGGCAAACTGGCGGGGGTCATCATTCGAACATTCCCTGCAGAACAAGATCCACTCCGGTCTGTAGGCCCACCTCGTCGGGCAGCTGCTCAGCCTCTACGGCAACGTTGTGAAGTTGCCAGCCACTGGGCAAGATCTCCTGCAGCAGATTCGGGCGCTGCAGACTGATCGCGGCAATCTCTTTGGGCGAGGCCGCATTGAGCCTGATGATCATGCTGCCGCGCAATCCCCGCAGCCGCTCAGCGATATCGTCGCGCAGCGTTGGTGCGGTCAACGGAAAAGAAAAATTCCGCACGCCGGTCTGCGGTGGCGTGGTAGCCGCTGGCCGGTGTTCGGTGCTGGCGGCTATGATGTCGAGATAGCTTCGGGCAATGGTTTCTGGCGCCCATTCATTGCGTGCCCACCGCAACGCCTTTTCGCCCAGAGAAGCCCGCAGATCAGGATTCCTGATGAGGTTGGACAGGCCGTCCGCCAGTGCGGGCACGGCGTTGGAAATGGGAATGTGCATCACCGCGTCGGGTGGCAGCTCCGCATAAGCTGCTGTACGGTTCACCACGCAGCAGCGTCCTGCAGCAATGGCCCGGGCCAGCGTACCGGAACTCTCACCAACCGAGGGAAAACGCAAATTCACCAGAATATCGCAGGCAGAAACCCATGAATTGAGCTGCTGCTCAGTGAGATAGCCGCTGATCCAGGTCCGGGCTTTGACCTCAGGGTAGCGGTCGATCATACCTGAGAGGTCATATTCCTCAGGCCGTTCTTTGCCGGCATGCACCCAGAAAAAATCCACACCAGCGGCCACCATTAAGTCGAGTGCCTGTACAAGCCAGTCGAACCGCTTGGCTGCGGTGGCAAAGCCAGAGGTCAGGATGAGCGGCACGCCGGCAGGGATCTTCAAGGCAAGGCGCGGGTCTTCGTGCTCATCCTTCTCGGGCGTCAGCGCCAGGTGCGGCACCACATGCACGTGCTCGGCGAGTTCCGCGCCATAGAGCAGGCGTATGCGGTTCTTGGCAAAACGCGAATGCACGATGACGGCCGAGCTCAGTGTCAGCACTTCATGCAGCATGTCGAAGAGAGCGTAGTTGGCGAGGGTCTTGATGTTCTCCTTAAACCAGTGGCGGACGAACACCGACCCGAGCTTCTCGTTTCCAGCGAGCATGTTATTGGACAGGACTGACCTGGACGACTGAGCGCTCTCGTAGAGATAATGCAGGTTCTGGTCGTGCAGCGTCGTCACGCCACCCCATTTGCGCAATGCATCCAAGACGAAAATATGGCCTGGATTGTTGCCGATCTGGTGCAGGACGGGGTCGCCCGACCGGATGTGACGGAAAGCTTGGGCTGGATCGCGGATCACCGCGCCAGCAGGCAGAATGCCGTCGGGTTGATGCGCATAGACGGCGCAGGGCTTCAGCGGCTGCAGCGCCGAGATCAAATGGTAGCTGTAATCCGCAATGCCGTTCTGTTCAGGGGGTATCGGCGTAAAGATTGCCAGCGCGCGCTCGCTCATTGCGCGCCGGCTCCGTCCTGCCGGTAGTAAAATTTGGCCTTGGTCGCCGCTATCGCGAGAATGCGGGTGTCATTGGTCCCCTCCGAGGTTGCCGGGCTGCCGGCATGGAAGCTTTCGAGCCGGACAGACTGCCCGAAAACCGCACTCGAGTTCTGCGGAGGTACCCAGGACACGTTGAAGGCCTGATCTGTCCTGCTGGTGGTAATGGCGGTGAATTCGACATCATCCACCACCGCACGCACCAGCGGTTCCTCAGCGCCGTAGGCGCGTGTAATCACGAGATCGACTTTGGCCAGGGGCAGGTGCGGATAAGGGTTGTTCAGCAAGCCCGTCTGGCTCATCCAGCGGAAGGGACCCTTGTCGTTTTGCTCGACGTCATACCAGCCGAAGGCAAAGTTCTCCGAATCCACATCGATCTCGACTTCATCAATAGCCTTGACGGCGACTTTAGCCGCGGTCGGGCCGAGCGTGTTGGCCCGGGCCTCGCTCAAGGCCAACAGGAAGCTTGCTGGGTCGCTCTTCTGCTCGAAGGCATTGGCCACGTTGTCGAGGAGGATCGAGGTGGCGTACTCGATGAAGGCATCCACCCTCTCCTGTTGCAGAGCCAGGCGGCGCTGGAAACTGCCGCTCAGCATCTCGGTCTGAATTGAAATCTTCTTCTGCGCCTGCCTCAGCTCCTCCTCGAGCTTCAGCAGCCGAGAGGCCTCTGCCGAAGGATCGACACGCGCATAGGTGAAATTGGCCAGCGGATGATCGATACCGCTGACATGAAGATCGACAGAGAGGCCGCTCTCTACGAAATCCGACGGGCGGATGGGTACCGCGAAGCGGCAATAAGCGCCGCCCGTATCCTTGCCGACGGGCGGCTCCACCACGACAGAGCGGATAACCACACCGTTGGTGCGTATAAATGCATTGGGGACGGAAACAGCATTACCGTTCAGATGAAGCGTGCCGCGCAACAGGCCTGCCTCCAGAGACAGGTCTCGCGCCTCGATCTCACCCTGCCCGACCAGCGCCATTACATCCTCAGAAGACTTGATCAGTAGAGGTGCTGCGATTTCTTCCTCTCCCACACAAATGCACAAATTCACCGGAAGCTGTACATTGGGAAAGCTGTTCACCGGAAGATCGAGGAATTGTCCCGGCTCAAAACTCTGCTCCACCTTAAGCGAACTGATCGGGATTCCTCGGGCAAGCACCTCAATATCTCCTGCGATACTGCAGGCCTCACCAAAGGTGAGGCGCAGGAAGCGTGGCAAGGCAGTGACACGCTGCAGGCTGGGATGAGGAAGCGTGGGGCTGGAAGGTGCTGTCATTCTGGTGCGCCAAAACCATCCTTGGGGGCAAGATCGCCTCGAGAGGCAATATTGCCGGAGGGAGATAAAGTCGGAGTGGGGCAGGGCCTTGCCACAGCTTGGATGGCTGTTTGCCGGAGCTGATTCGCAGGGAGCATTCCCAACATCACGCCGCATTGTTCGGTGAAGCATAAGCTAGCGTCAGCATTGCGGCAATAACAATCTCAGGCTTGGTCTTCTTAAATAAACACTGAACGTATTTCAGAATTAAGGCTGCTTATAATAAACATTCGAAGACGATAAAAATTCGAAAGCATGCTTGACAGCTACAGTTCCGCCATAGTAAAATTCTTTACATTGCCCTGCACCGAGCCGGATGGATTGGATCAGCAGCTTGAGTCATATCGTCATCGTTGGTAATTGTCAGGCCCAGTTCCTCGAGGGAATTTTTGCCATCGCTGGCACGGTCCCTGTGGAGAAACTTGCTCCCAACTTCACGTTGACGGACGCAGACCGCGACCATGTGCTCGAGAAGTTGGATGCGGCTTCATTCATTTTCTTCCAGCGCACAGCCGATGAATTCAAGCAGGAATGGCTGCGCAGCCGGTGGATCACCGAGCGTTACGCCGGAAAATCTTTGATTTGGCCGAATGTGTATTTCGATGGTTACTTTCCCGGGACGCGTTATATTTATAACTCGAGCGGCAAGCTGCAAAGCCCGCTGGACGAGTATCATCTCGCTCCTGTTCTGCAGGCTTGGAAAGAAGGCCAGGACGAGGCCCAGGCGCTAAAGCGCCTGCACGAGGACACGTGTGGCACGCCCGATCCATTTGCGGCGTCCCTGCAGAACCTGCGTGACCGGGAACGAGATTGCTCGATTCCCATGTCTGATTTCATCGAACGTGAAATCTACAAGACAAAGTGCTTCTACACGCCGAACCATCCCCATACATATGTTCTGGTTGAGCTGGCGAAACGCCTCGCTGAAGCCGCCAATGTTCCCTTGAATGTCGAAAAGGCTCTTACTTGGCCTTATCATCTCGATAGAATAGATCTGCCCGTATTCCATTGGATTGAACAGAAATACAAGCTCAGCTTCTCAGGGCGCGGCCTCTACAAGGGTGTGAGCATAGACGCCATCGAGGGGGCGCGCGTTACAGTGGGTGCTCCCTGCATCTATGATCCACAAACGCTCGTGCAGAAGTTCTACAGTATCTATCGAGCGGCGCTTTAGCCCGAGCTTGACCGGCAGGCGGCGTGGCGGACAGCCGAGGTGAGGTAAGGGCGCGTCGGTGCGCATCGCTGCGGGCGGCCGAATGGCCATGGGTGGGGATGATCGCCGCCATCGGGTTCGGCCAGACCTCTCCGGGAGCTTGCCCGGCCAACGGCCGGCCTTCTGGCGTCGCCTCCGGGAGTACGGCCGGCCATCCTTTGGCTCCATCCGCCACAGCCTGGCAGTCTCCATGCCCTGGATGGTGTTCGGCGGCGGCTGGCGTGGCATAAGCGCGCCTGAACCGCTTTCAGCCCTGGGCCCCATGATCCGTCTAGACAACATCAGCAAGCAGAACGGCCAGCAGCTTCTCTTCATCGAGGCCTCCGCGGCCCTCCAGAAGGGTGAGAAGATCGGCCTCGTGGGCCCCAACGGCGCGGGCAAGACCACCCTTTTCCGCATGATCACGGGGCAGGAGCCGCCGGATGAGGGGCTGGTGCTGGTCGAGCGCGGCGTCAGCATTGGCTTCTTCAGCCAGGATGTGGGGGAGATGTCCGGCCGCAGCGCGGTGTCCGAGGTGATGGACGGCGCCGGCGACGTCAGCGCCGTGGCCGCCGAGCTGGCGGCGCTGGAAGCCGCCATGGCCGACCCCGCGCAGATGGACGCGCTGGACGCCATCATCGAGCGCTTCGGCGAGGTGCAGGCGCGCTTCGAGAGCCTGGGCGGCTATGCGCTGGAGGGCCAGGCGCGCGAGGTGCTGGCCGGCCTCAGCTTCAGCCAGGCCATGATGGATGGCGATGTGGGGGCGCTCTCCGGCGGCTGGAAGATGCGCGTGGCGCTGGCCCGAATCCTGCTCATGCGCCCCGACGTCATGCTGCTGGACGAGCCGAGCAACCACCTCGACCTGGAGAGCCTGATCTGGCTGGAGCAGTTCCTCGCCGGCTACGAGGGCGCGCTGCTGATGACCTCGCACGACCGCGCCTTCATGAACCGCATCGTCAACAAGGTCATCGAGATCGATGGCGGCGCCCTGACCTCCTATTCCGGCAGCTACGAGTTCTACGAGCAGCAGCGGGCGCTGAACGAGAAGCAGCAGCAGGCACAGTTCGAGCGCCAGCAGGCCATGCTGGCCAAGGAGATCAAGTTCATCGAGCGCTTCAAGGCGCGCGCCTCGCACGCCGCCCAGGTGCAGAGCCGCGTCAAGAAGCTGGAGAAGATCGACCGCGTCGAGCCGCCGAAGCGCCGGCAGACGGTGGCCTTCGACTTCATGCCCGCGCCCCGCAGCGGCGACGACGTGGTCAACCTGCGCGGCGTGCACAAGCGCTACGGCGACAGGGTGATCTATGAGGGGCTGGACTTCCTGGTGCGCCGCAAGGAACGCTGCTGCGTGCTCGGCACCAACGGCGCCGGCAAGTCCACGCTGCTGAAGCTGGTGGCCGGCACGACCGAGCCGGATGCGGGAACCGTGGCGCTCGGCGGCAGCGTGAAGATGGGCTATTTCGCGCAGCACGCCATGGAGCTGCTGGATGGCGACCGCTCCGTGTTCCAGGCGCTGGAGGATGCCTTCCCGCTGGCGGCGCAAAGCTCATTGCGCGCCCTGGCCGGCTGCTTCGGCTTCCCGGGGGACGAGGTGGAGAAGAAGTGCCGCGTTCTCTCAGGCGGCGAGAAGGCGCGGCTGGTGATGGCCCGGATGCTCTACGACCCGCCGAACTTCCTGGTGCTCGACGAGCCGACCAACCATCTCGACATGGCGACCAAGGAAATGCTCATCGCAGCCCTCGCGCAGTACGAGGGCACCATGCTGTTCGTCTCCCACGACCGGCACTTCCTCGCGGCGCTGTCCAACCGGGTGCTGGAGCTGACGCCGGAGGGCATCCACCAGTATGGCGGCGGCTACACGGAATACGTGGCCCGGACCGGCCAGGAGGCGCCGGGGCTGCGGCACTGAGCCGCGCCCGGCGTGGCGGGCAGCCCCGGCCCGGTCTCAATCCGCCGCCGACAGGGGCATCGCCGCGGGGGTCAGCGTTCTGACCGCTCCGGCCGGCGCTTCCGCCTTGCGGAACCATTCCAGCGTCGCGCGCAACCCGTCGGCCAGGGGTGTTTTGGGGCCCCAGCCCAGCACCTCCCGCGCCCGGCTGATGTCCGGCTTGCGGCGGCGCGGGTCGTCCTGCGGCAGCGGGTGGTAGGTGACGGCCGAGCGGTGCCCGGTCAGCGCCAGGACATCCTCCACCAGCTTGTGCACCGTCTGCTCGTTGGGGTTGCCGAGGTTGACCGGGCCGGGCTGCGGCCCGTCATGCGCCATCAGCCGCACCAGCCCGTCCACCAGGTCATCGACATAGCAGAAGGAGCGGGTCTGGCTGCCGTCGCCGTAGATGGTGATGTCGGCGCCGGCCAGCGCCTGGGTGATGACGTTGGAGACGATGCGGCCGTCATCGGGCAGCATGCGCGGGCCATAGGTGTTGAAGATGCGCACCAGCCGCACCTCCGCCCGGCGGGCGCGGTCGAAGTCGAAGCACAGCGCCTCGGCGGCGCGCTTGCCCTCGTCGTAGCAGGCGCGGGGGCCGGTGCAGTTGACGTTGCCGGAATAGGTCTCGACCTGCGGGTGCACCTCCGGGTCGCCATAGACCTCGCTGGTCGAGGCCTGCAGGAAGCGGGCGCCGTGCCGCTCGGCCAGGCGCAGCAGGTTCCGCGTGCCCAGCACGTTGGTCATCATGGTGTGCTCGGGGTCCGCCTGGTAGTGCGGCGGCGAGGCGGCGCAGGCCAGGTTGAACACGCGGTCCAGCCGGCGCGGCAGCGCCGAGGCCGGCAGCTCGTCGATGATGTCGGCCTCGATGAAGGTGAAGCGGGGCGAACGCCGGAGGTGACGCAGATTGCCCCCCGAGCTGGTGAGCAGGTTGTCCACGCAGAACACATGCGCGCCCTGGGCGATCAGCGCATCGCACAGATGCGAGCCGAGGAAGCCGGCCCCGCCGGCAACCAGGACATTCCGTGGCTTGGATGCACTCATGCGCTTTCTCTTTCATCGGCCTGGTGGCGGGTCGTCCTGTCTCGCCTCGCACCGCGCAGCAGGGCCTCGAGCTGCGCGGCGCGGTGCTCCGCCGTATGGGCGGCGAGAATCCTGCGGCGCGCGGCCTCGGCCTGGCGGTCGCGCGCCGTGTCGTCAGGGTCGAGCAGGACCGGCAGGACATCCTCCGCGCCATCGGCGAGCAGGATCTCGGTGCCGGGGGAGAGCACGTCCTCGATGCCGCTCCAGCGGTCGGAGATCACCGGGCTGCCGCAGGCGGCGGCCTCGAACAGCCGCACGCTGGGGCTGAAGCCGGCCCGCACCATGTCGGCGCGGGTGACGTTCAGCGTGTAGCGGCTGGCACTGTAGAAGGCGGGGTGCGCGCTGGGCGGCACGTGTTCCAGCCGCTCCACATTGGCCGGCCAGTCGATGCCGGCCGGGTATTGCGGCCCGGCCACGGCGAAGCGCAGATGCGGCGCGCGGCGGGCCGGCTCCAGCAGCAGCCGCTCCAGCACCGGCTGGCGGTCGGGGCTGTAGGTGCCGAGATAGCTGAGGTCCCAGCGCCGCGGCGTCTCCACCGGACGGTAGGCCGCCGCATCCACCGAGCAGTACAGCGCCCGCGCCATCGGCGAGTCGTAGCGCCGCATCAGCAGCTCCAGCGTCGGGCCGCCGGTGAAGGAGCAATACAGGTCGTAGCCGGGGATCAGCGCGGGCGAGAGGTATTCCTCGTCGCCCTTCTCCAGCTTGGCCAGGGTGACGGGCGTGTCGATGTCGTAGAAGGCGCAGACGCCGTCCTTCATCCCCTGGGCCATCTCCTGCGCCATGCGGCCGACCGCGACGCCGTCCGGCACGTAGGAGCCGACCATCACCGCGTCGGCGGCCGCGATCTCGCCCTGCCAGCGGCGCAGATCGTCCAGCTCCTGGTAGAGTTCGAGGCGGCAGAAATCCGGCGCCGGCATGTCGCGGTGCGCGGCGTACCAGGGCTTGTCGCGCTCCAGGAACAGCACCGCGTGGCCGCGCTGCGCGAAGGCGCGCAGCAGGGCGCGGAAGGTGGTCGCGTGCCCGTTGCCCCAGGAGGAGGACAGGGTCAGCCCCAGCACCACCAGCCTCATGCGGCGTCCTTCCGCGCGAGCGCCGCGCGCAACAGCGCATCGACCTCGGCGCCGCGGCGCGCATAGGTGTGGGATTCGAGGACACGGCGCCGCGCCGCCGCGCCGATGGCCTGGCTGCGCTCCGGCGTCAGGGCCGCGACATGGTCGGCGACATCCTGGCCGTCGCGCGCCACCAGCACCTCCTCGCCCTCCTTCAGGAACATGTCGAGCCCGACCCAGGCGTCGGTGATGAGGCAGGCGCCGGCGCCGGTGGCCTCGAAGACGCGGGTGGCGGGCGACCAGCCGGTCTGCGCCATGCTGTCGCGGGCGATGTTCAGCACCGCCAGGGGCGAGGTGTTGAAGGCGTTGTGCTCGCGCGTGTAGACATGGCCGAGATGGCGCACATTGCCGCTCATCGGCTTGCTCTCCCAGCCATTGCCGCCGATCAGGAAGGCGCGCTCCGGCAGCAGCGCGGCGGGGCGCAGGAAGAACTCCTCCACCCGCGTCTCGCGGTCCGGCAAACGGTTGCCGAGGAAGGAGAGGTCCGCCCTGAAGCGCGGCTCGGCCGGCACCGGGTGGTGCGTGGCGGGATCGACCGCGTTGTAGACCGGCACGCAGCGCCGCGCGCCGAGCCCCTCATAGGCCGCGACCACCGGCGGGCCGCCGCCATAGGTCAGCACGAAATCCAGCTTCGGCAGGGTGCGGCGCAGCGGGTGGTCCGGCTGCGGCGTGATCTCGGCCAGGGTCGCCGGCGCGTCCACGTCCCAGAAGATGCGGATGGCGCCGGGGCGGGCGGCTTCCATGACGCCCTCGATCAGCTCGTTGTCGAACACGCCGACGCCGCTGGCCTTGACCACCACATCGGCCTGCCGCGCCTCGGCCACCACGCCGCGCAGCGCATCCTCCGTCGCCGGATAGACCACGACGCGCGCCCAGTCCGGCGGCTCGATGTCGCGGTGCTGCTGCCGGTCGAAGGCGTCGGGCTCGTAGAAGGTGATGTCGTGGCCATAGTGGGACAGCTCGTGCAGCATGCCGCGGTAGTAGGTGGCCGCGCCGTTCCAGTAGGAGGACAGCAGGCTGGAGCCGTAGAAGGCGATCCTCATGCGGCGTTTCCCATCATCTTGGGCCCCCTCGTCTCGGGTGAGGTCATCAATGTGTCGGCGATGGCCAGCAGTTCGCGCATGCGGTGCTCGCAGCCATGCCGGGCGCGCACGGTCTCGAGCCCGTGCGCCACGAGGGATTCGCGCAGCGCCGCATCCTCCCGGATCGCCGCCATGTGGCGCCGCATCTCCGCGCCGTCGCGGGCGACGAGGTAGTCCGTGCCGGGGCGGAACAGCGTCTCGCTGTCCTCCCAGGGCGCGCTCAGCAGCGGGATGCCGCAGGCCAGCGCCTCGAAGACACGGATGGTGGGGATGCCGGGGAGCAGCCGCGTGTAGTAGCGCCGCGGCACATGCACGGTGGCGAGGTGGCGCGCGAACACCTCCGGCGCGCGGGCATTCGGCACCCAGCCACGGTAGCGGGCGCCATGTTCCGCGAGCCTCGCCCGCGCCGCCTCCGGGTAGCGCACGCCGTGGATGTCGAGAGGCAGGCGCGCCTCGCGCGCCGGGCGCAGCAGGAAGTCCTCGATCTCGGCGCTGCGCTCGCCATCGCCCCAGTTGCCGATCCACACCAGGCCCTCGCGCCGCTCCTCGGCGGCGGGTGGATGGAAGTGGCGCAAATCGGCCGCCTCGTGCCAGACCCAGACGCGGTCGCCCCAGCCCCAGCGGCGATAGACGGCCGCCAGCGTCTCGCCGAAGGCCAGCACGCCGTCATAGCCGGAGAGGTCGAAGGCGCGGATCGCCTCAGGGTCGCTGACCGCGCGGTGATGCGTGTCGTGGAACAGCAGGCGGAAGCGGCCGCCCCGCGCGCGCAGCCGGCCGATGCGCGCCACCACCGCCGGATCGTTCCATTCATGGACGATGATCAGACCGGCCTCGCCCAGCGCGTCCTCGATCTCCGCCGCGTCCCCGTAGCTCTGCGAGGCGAGCTCCGGATAGGCGGCGCGGAATGCGTCGAGCCCCGCCTCGCCGGCATCGCGGCGCAGGTTCTCCAGGCTCCAATTGCCCTTCGGCTCGAAGACGGAGACCTCGTGGCCATGCAGCACCAGCTCGCGCAGCACGCCGCGCAGGAAATGCGCGTTGCCATGGTTCCAGCAGGACAGCAGGGAATGGGTCAGATAGGCGATCTTCATGCCGGCGCCTCCATGGCCTGGGATGCGGGGACGAGCGCGCGGTAGAGGCCCAGCGTCGCCGCGACCATGGCCTCCGCGGTGTAGCGGGCGGCGCGCAGCCGGGCGGCCTCCGCCCGCGCGCGGCGCAGCCGGGGCGAGGCGGCGAGACGCCGCAACGCCGCCGCGAAGCCCGCCGCGTCGCCGGGCGGCACATAGTCGGCGGCGCCGCCCCAGATCTCGCGGAAGGTCGGGATGTCGGAGAGCACCAGCGGGCAGCCCGCCTGGGCCGCTTCCAGCACCGCCAGGCCGAAGGGCTCGTAGCGCGCCGCCGAGGCGAAGAGAGGGCGCTGCGCCAGGATGCCCTGCATCGCCGCGCGGTCGAGGCTGCCCCGGCCCTGCAGGTGGCGCAGCGCGACACGGGCACCGCCCGGCCCTGCCACCGGCCCGGCCGCGAGGAGGGGGAAGGGGAGCTCCGCCGCTGCCGCATCCAGCGTGGCGACGTCCTTGCCCTCGTCCCACAGCCGCCCTGCGGTGAAGGCGAAGGGCAGGGCGGCGGGGGCGTGCGGCACCGCCCAGGGGGGAATGCCGTTATGGACCAGCCGCGGCCGCTCCGGCAGGCCGTAGAGCGCCTGGGTCGCCGTGGCGAAGGCCGCGCTGGGGGCCGCCAGGAGGTCCGCCGCGTGGTAGCCCTGCGCCAGCAGGTCGCGGTGCCAGGCGTAGGCGGCCGGCAGCGGCCCGGGCTTCACCGCCGCCCACCAGCTCGCCAGGCAGGAATGGCAGAAGGCCAGCACCGGCACGGGGAAGCGGTTGCCGGCCGCGAGGGCTGGGCTGTTGAGGTGCAGCAGGTCCGCGCCGCTCTCCCGCACCAGCGCCGCGAGCCGCCGCCCGCTTTCCTGCACCGCCGCGGCGTCGGGCGCCATCCAGTCGAGCGGCAGCCCGGTCTCGAGCAGGCGCAGCCCGGGGAGGGCCGCCGCTTCCAGCCGCTGCGCGGCGCCGGGCGCGGGGCCCAGCACCGCCAGCGTCACCTGCATCCGGCGCGCCAGCAGGCCGCGGCACAGAGCCATGGCGTAGGACCAGACCCCGCCCACGGCATCCGCGGTCACCAGGATGTGGAGGGGCCGGGCAGCCAGCCTCACGGCGCGGCGCCCACCACGTCCAGCGCCGTGCTGCCCTGCCGGCTGTCCAGCCAGCGCGCCAGGGCGGCGATGCCGCGCTGCCAGGGCGTTGGCTCGCCCAGCGCCAGCTGCTCCCGCACCCGCCGCGTGTCGGACACGTAGTAGCGCTGGTCGCCGGCGCGCCAGTCGCCATAGACGGTCTCCACCGGATGGCCGATCTCCGCCTCGATGGCGGCGATCACCTGCCGCAGGCTGACCGCGTTGCCGGGGCCGCCGCCCAGGTTGAAGGCCTGGCCCTGCACCTGGCCGATCCGCCGCCAGGCAGCGATGTAGGCGTCCACCGCATCCTGCACCTGCAGCAGGTCGCGCACCTGGCAGCCATCGCCGAAGATGGTGATCGGCTCCCGCCGCAGGGCGCGGATCAGGAAATGCGCCACCCAGCCCTGGTCCTCCGTGCCCATCTGCCGCTCGCCATAGATGCAGCTCATGCGCAGCACGGCGGTGGGCAGGCCGAAGGAGCGAGCATAGTCCAGCACATACTGCTCCGCCGCGCCCTTGGAGCAGCCATAGGGCGTGTGGAAGTCGAGCGGGCGCTGCTCGCCAATGCCGGTGGCGCGGATCGCCGGATCGGCCGGCACATACGCGTCGCCGCTGCGCTCCAGCGCGATGTCGGGCAGGTTGCCGTATACCTTGTTGGTGCTGGCGAAGACCAGCGGCACCGCCTCGCCGCGCCGGCGCAGCGCCTCCAGCAGGGTGAAGGTGCCGCGCAGGTTGACGTCGAAATCCTCGCGCGGGTCGGCGAGGCTGGTGGTCACCGCCACCTGCGCGGCGAGGTGGAACACCGCCTGCGCGTCCTGCGCCGCCGCCTGCACGGCGGCGTCGTCGCGCAGGTCAGCGATCACCGGGATCATCCGCGCGCCATGCTGCTGTCGCAGCCATTCCAGGTTGGCCGCGACGCCGGGCCGGGCCAGCGCATCGAACACCAGCACCTCATGCCCGTCGCGCAGCAGGCGGTCGGCCAGGTTGGAGCCGATGAAGCCGGCGCCGCCGGTGACCAGCACCGGCTTCCTCCGCTCCCCTGGCCGCAGCGCCGGCGCGGCGAGCGGACCCGGCCCGCTCACGCCACCAGCCCCCGGGTCTCGAGCTCGCTGCGCGCCTGCTGCACCCGGTCCTCCGCCTGCTGCCGCGCCACCCACTCGGCGAGTTCCGCGAGGTCGGCCTGGAAGTCACGGTCCACGCCGAACCCCAGCTCCCTCTGGATCTTGCCGATGTCGGCGATGTTGTGGCGGATGTCGCCGCTGCGCGTCTTGCCGGTGATCTCGGGCGCCAGATGCGGCTTGCCCATCGCCGCCGCCAGCGCCTGCGCCACCTCCGTCACGGTGCGGTCATGCCCGCTCGCGACGTTGTAGACCTGGTTGGCGGCTTCCGGCCGCTCCAGCGCCAAGTGGAAGGCGCGCGCCACATCCTCGACATGCACGAAGTCGCGCCGCTGCAGGCCATCCTCGAAGATCACCGGCGGCTGGCCGTTGTGCAGGCGGGAGGCGAAGATCGCCAGAACGCCGGTATAGGGGTTGGAGAGCGCCTGGCCCGGGCCGTAGGCGTTCCACAGCCGCAGCGCCACGCCTTCCATGCCGTAGGCCGGCGCCAGCGTCAGGGTCAGGCATTCCTGCGTGTGCTTGGAGATGGCGTAGACCGAGGCCAGCGCCGGGCGCTTGCTTTCCGGCGTCGGCACCGGCCGCAGCGGGCGGCCCTGCGCGTCCAGCGGGTCCCAAGGGGCGTCGGGGCCGCGGCGCGGCGTGCGCCGCACATCCTCGTGCAGCACGCCGTCGGCGTCCTCATACAGCCCCTCGCCATAGATGCTCATGGAGGAGGCGACCACCACGCGCTTCACCGGCGCGTCGATCAGCTGCTGGAACAGCACCGCGGTGCCGAAATCGTTCACCGAGACGTAGCGGTCCACCGCATACATGCTCTGGCCGACGCCGACCTCGGCCGCGAGATGCACCACGCGGTCCGCGCCGCGCAGAGCCCGCCGCACCGCGTCCGGATCGCGCACGTCGCCGTGCTGGAACTCGGCGTCCGGCTCCAGCAGGTCGGGCCGGCTGCGCTCGCCGTGCACCTGCTCGATCAGGCTATCCAGCACCCGCACATGATAGCCTTGCCGCAGCAGCCGCCGCGCCAGATGGCAGCCGATGAAACCACCCCCGCCGGTGATCAGAACAGTCTCTTGCACTCTGGCAATCCCCCTGCGTCGAGGCCACGAAGCGTTCCGCGCATCCGCAGGAACAAAGAAGATGATGTAGAAGCTGAACCGCCCCGCTACGGCCAGGTTCCCGATTCCGCCGCCGCCATGATGAGGCTTGGAATGCCCTGACTGGAGGCCCAAACCCTTCTATCCACAAGGGTTGCAGCGCGCCTCCGTCCTGCGCCGCAGGATCACAAAGATGTCATGCAGACGAAGGAACAAAGAAGCTGGTGCGGAGTTGTGGCCACCATGCGCTGTGACGTTCTAGCCTGAGCGGCGTGGCCGGACGCCTGCCCGGAGCATCTCCGGAAGCGGGTGGCATCGTTGAAGCAAGGAGGATTCGTGTCGGCATCCAGGTCTCTTCGTGTCGGCATCGTCGGTGTCGGCAACTGCGCCTCCTCTTTCGTGCAGGGGCTCTCCTACTACCGCGACGCCGATGTGAACGAGCCGATCCCCGGGCTGATGCATGCCGATCTGGGCGGCTACCATGTGCGCGACGTGGAGGTGAGCTGCGCCTTCGACGTCAACGCCGCCAAGGTGGGCCGCGATGTCGCCGATGCGGTGCTGGCCGCCCCCAACAACACGCGCCTCTTTTCCAGGCCCGTCCCCACCGGGGTGAAGGTGGAGCGCGGCCCGACCCTGGACGGCCTCGGCCGCTACGTGCGCGGCTCCTTCGAGGAATCGCAGGCGCCGGCCGCCGATGTCACCGACATCATCCGCCGCAGCGGCACGCAAGTTCTCGTGTCCTACCTGCCGGTCGGCTCGCAGCAGGCGAGCGAATGGTACGCGGAGCGCGCGCTGGAGGCGGGCTGCGCCTTCGTCAACTGCATCCCCGTCTTCATCGCCTCGGATGCGCGCTGGCAGAAGCGCTTCGAGGAGCGCGGCCTGCCGATCATCGGCGACGACATCAAGAGCCAGGTCGGCGCCACCATCGTGCACCGCGTGCTCGCCAACCTGTTCCGCGAGCGCGGCGTGCGGCTCGACCGCACCTACCAGTTGAATTTCGGCGGCAATTCCGACTTCCAGAACATGCTCGAGCGGGAGCGGCTGGAATCGAAGAAGATCTCCAAGACCCAGGCCGTCACCAGCCAGTTCGACGTGCCGCTGCCGGCCAATGACGTGCATGTCGGCCCCAGCGACTACGTGCCATGGCTGGAGGACCGCAAATGGGCGCATATCCGGCTCGAGGGCACTGCCTTCGGCGGCGTGCCGCTGAGCCTGGAGTTGAAGTTGGAGGTGTGGGATTCGCCCAACTCCGCCGGCATCGTGATCGACGCGGTGCGTTGCGCGCGTATCGCGCTGGACCGCGGCCTGTCCGGCGCGCTGACGGCGCCTTCCAGCTATTTCATGAAGTCGCCGCCCAAGCAGTACACCGACCATGAGGCGCGCGAGCGCACGCTGCGCTTCATCCAGGGGCTGGACTGACCGCGCGGCATGGCGCTGACGCTGTTCCTGCTGCGCCACGCTGCGCATGACCGCGTGGCGGACACGCTGTGCGGGCGCATGCCGGGGGTCGCGCTGGGCGCCACCGGGCGGGCGCAGGCCGCGGCCCTGGCGGCGCGGTTGCGCGGCGAGGCGATCGTGGCGCTGCACACCAGCCCCGTCCAGCGCTGCCGCGAGACCGCCGCGCCGGTCGGCGCGGCGCTGGGCCTGTGCCCGCAGGCCGAGGAGGCACTGGCCGAGATCGATTTCGGCGACTGGACGGGCCGCCGCTTCGACGCGTTGCAGGACGACCCGCGCTGGCATCACTGGAACAGCGCGCGCGACGCGGCGGCGGCGCCGGGCGGCGAGTCCATGCAAGCGGTGCAGCGCCGCATGCTGGGCTGGATCGGCGCCGCGCGGCAGCGCCAGCCGGAGGGCCGCATCGCCCTCGTCAGCCATGGCGACGTCATCAAGGCGGCGCTGTGCCATTTCCTCGGGCTGCCGTTGCAGGGCTATGAGCGCTTCGACATCGCGCCCGCCTCGGTCAGCACGCTGGCTGTCTGGGAGGGTGGCGGCAAGGTGCTGGGCCTGAACGAGCAGCCCTTTCCCCGAACGGAGGCGGCATGACCCCTGACAGGATCCGCGAAGAGGCCGCGAAGCTCGGCCCCTGGTTCCACAACCTCACCCTGCACGGCGTGCAGACCGCGCCGGAGCATGCCCTCGGCGACTATCCTGCATCCGTCTGGCAGTATTTCGGCCACGCCCTGCCGCAGGATCTCAGCGGCAAGTCGGTGCTCGACATCGGCTGCAACGCCGGCTTCTTCTCCATCGAGATGAAGCGGCGCGGCGCCGCGCGCGTGCTCGGCGTCGATTCCGATCCGCGCTACCTGGACCAGGCGCGCTTCGCGGCACGCGTGCTCGGCCTCGACATCGAATACCGCGAGTTGTCGGTCTACGATGTCGGCGCGCTGGGCGAGCGTTTCGACGTGGTGCTGTTCATGGGCGTGCTCTACCACCTGCGGCACCCGCTGCTGGCGCTGGACCTGCTGCGCGAGCACGTGGTGGGCGACCTGCTGGTGTTCCAGAGCATGCAGCGCGGCCCGCGCGAGGTGGAGCCGGCGCAGGAGGACTATCCCTTCGCGGCGGAGGAGCAGTTCGCCCGCCCCGGCTGGCCCAGGCTGCACTTCATCGAGCACCGCTATGCCGGCGATGTCACCAACTGGTGGATCCCCAACCGCGCCGGCGCCGAGGCCATGCTGCGCAACGCCGGGTTCGAGATCCTGCAAAATCCGGACCGTGAGATCTATCTCTGTCGGCCCGCCGCGCTGCCCTACGGCTCGGCCGCCGTCTACCCCGCAAGAGGCGTGCGCTGATGCTTGAATCCGTGATGATCTGGAACGAGCCCAACAACAAGTCCCACTGGGACCCGGAGCTCGACCCGGATTGGGTGATGTTCGCCGAGACGGCGCGGCTCGCCGGCCAGGCCATCCGCGCCGAGCATTCCTCGCTGCCGCGCGTGCTGGGCGGCATGTCGCCGATCGACCCGGTGTTCATCATGAAGATGCAGCAGCGCGGCGTGCTGGACGAGGTGGAGGCGGTCGCGGTGCACGGCTTCCCGCTCGACTGGAACAACTGGCTGATCCATGAGTGGCCGGCGAAGCTGAAGGAGATCCAGGCGGTCACGCACCTGCCCGTGTGGGTGTCGGAGGTCGGCGTCTCCACCTTCGGGGCGGAGGAGGTGCAGCTCTGGGGCCTGCAGCGCACGGCGGACCTGCTGATCGGGCAGGCGCCGCGCATCCACTGGTACAGCCTGTACGATCTGCCGACGCACTGGGAAGCGACGACGCGCCACCGCGAGGCCGAGGGCTCCTCCTACTACCGGCATTTCCACATGGGCCTGCTGCGCGAGGACGGCACGCCGAAGCTGGCGATGGAGGAGTTCGAGAAGCACACGCCGCATCTCGGCATCTGCCAGTGGTTCCACTACCAGGATCACCGGCTGGACGATGCGGTCACCTGGCTGAAGCGCCTGGGCGTGACGCATCTGCGCACCGGACTGTCCTGGGCCGACAGCTTCCGCCCCGACGCGCTGGCCTGGTTCGACCAGCAGATGGAGGCGCTGCGCGACTTCCAGGTGACCGCCACCTTCTGCTTCACGCCGGAGCATCGCGGCATCGCGCCGCACCACACCAGCCCGCCGCAGGTGAAGGAGGAGTTCGCCGAGTTCTGCGCCAGCATGGTGCGGCGCTACGCCGGCTGAGCGCCGGCTCGGGGCCGGGGGCTGGCTGCCCCCGGCCTTCCTCCCCTACCGCTCGTAGATGCCGTCCAGCACCCGCGCAACGTCGGTGATCCGCTCCACCGCCGGATCGTAACGCTCCCCCGCGGCCAGGCGGCGCGCCCAGTCCGCCGCGGCGCGGCCGCCCCATGCGTCGGGCGGCGCGGCCAGCACCTCGCGCGCCGTGCCGCGGTAGCGCTCGGCGGTGAAGTCGTAGAAGGAGCCATTGACGTTGCGCAGCGCCGCGCCGCCCTCGGTGCCGTAGAAGGCCGCCGAGATCATCGCGTCGCAGCCGGCCTGCAGCCGCCAGGAGCAGGCCAGGCGCAGCGCCGTGCCGTCCCGCAGGTCGATCTGCGCCGTGGCGTAGTCCTCGACCCGGCCGGGCCGCGCGCCGAGCCGCTCGCCGCCCGCGAACAGCGTGCCCGACACCGCCCCGACCGCCGGGAAGTCCAGCGTCCACAGCGCCAGGTCCACCAGATGCACGCCCAGGTCCATGACGCAGCCGCCGCCCGACTGGGCGGGGTCGTAGAACCAGGGCTTGTCCGGGCCATAGGCGTTGTGGAACACCAGATCGACGGCGTGGATGCGGCCGAGCTCGCCGGATTGCACCAGTTCGCGGATGCGCCGCATCCCCTCGGTGAAGCGGTAGGACAGGTCCACCGCCAGCAGCCGGTCGGCGGCCCTGGCGGCGTCCACCACCGCCTGCACCTCGGGCGCGGTGCGGCCGAGCGGCTTCTGGCAGAACACCGCCACGCCGCGCCGCAGGGCCTGGGCCGATTGCTCGGCGTGCAGGGCGCTGGGGGTGGCGATCACCAGCCCGTCGAGCTCCTGCGCCAGGAGTTCCTCCAGCCCGCCGGCGCGGCGGGCGCCGGGGGCCAGCCGCGTGGCCTCCTCCAGCATGGCGGGGCTGGGGTCGGCGATGGCGGCGATCTCGGCCAAGCCGGTCTCCGCGATGGCCTGCATGCGGTGCCGGCCGATCCAGCCGATGCCGAGGAAGCCGATGCGCGGGCGGCTCATGGCGCCGTTCCCTCCGGCATGGTCACCACGGCCTTGAGGAAGCCGTCCGGCCTGTCCCGCGTGGCGTCCAGCGCCTCGGCCAGGCGGTCGAGCGGGAAGCGGTGGGTGTAGAGCGGCGCCGGGTCCAGCCGGCCCGATGCCACCGCCTCCAGCGCCTCCCGCATGCCCGCCATGTAGATCTCGGGGTCCCGCTCATGCGCGTTGATCACGTCGATGCCGCGCCAGTTCCACAGCCACATGTTGACCTGCCGCGGCCCGTCCTGGTGGTAGCCGGCGACGACCAGCCGGCCGCGCTCGGCCGTCAGCTCGCCGGCCAGGTCCAGCGGCCACTGCTTGCCGACGGCCTCGATCACCCGCTCGCAGAAGCGGCCCTCCGTCAGCGCCTTCACCTGCGCGATGATGCCGTGGTGGTCCTCCAGCGGGATGGTCTCGGCCGCGCCCATGCGCCGCGCCAGGTCCAGCGAGTAGGCGCGGCGCGAGATGGCGATGACCCGTGCCCCCGCCTGCGTCGCCAGCCGTGTCAGGATGGCGCCCAGGAAGCCGATGCCGATGATGGCGACGGTCTGCCCCGCCTCGATGCCGGCGCGGCGGAAGATGTTCATGGCGCAGCCCAGCGGCTCGCCGAGGAAGGGCTGGCCCGCCAGGGCCTCCGGCAGCGGCAGCACGTGGCGCGCCTCGGCCAGGTCGTACTCGGCGTAGCTGCGGAAGGACAGGGCGGCGACGCGCTGGCCGGGGGCGAGGCCGCCTACCCCCTCTCCCACCGCGTCGATCACGCCCCAGCCCTCATGGCCCAGCCCGCCCGGGTCGCCGGGGAACTGCATCCATTCGGGGCCGGACCAGGGCGTCAGGTTGGAGGCGCAGACGCCGCAGCCCTCCAGCCGCAGCCGCACCTGGCCGGGGCCCGGCTCGGGGCGGGGCACCGCGCGGATCTCCATCCGGCCGGGGCCGGTCTGCACGGCGGCCCGCATGGTCGGGGCGGCGGGCGCTTCCCTCATCACGGTGTCTCCTGCGGGCGCGGGGAGGGAAGGGACGGCCGGACGCGGCATTCGGTTCGCAAGAGGACACTCCGCTCGATGGGGAAAGGGCCGCGGCGGCACCGGCCGCGCCCTTCCTGCCGGGAAACCAAGCCGGGCGCCGAGGGGCAGCCCGGCCGCCGTGGCAGCGCCCGCCGCACCCGGCCATGACGGCACGGGGCAGGGGGGCTTTCCAGCGGCCAAGCTTCAACAACCGGGAAGAAGCCGGGGCGGCGGCATCACAATCCCGGGAATCCGGGGCGGCCCGTCCGGCGGGGACCATCCCCCGCCGCCGCGTCAGGACAGGCGGGGCGCGGGCGGCTGGTTGCGCCGGGCGAGGCGCTGCCCGGCGATGTAGCCCCAGGCCATGTTCGGGCCGATCGTCGTGCCGGTGCCGACATTGCGCGTGCCGATCGGGTTGGCCATCGCCACCCCCGCGGCGAAGAGGCCGGGGATGACGCTGCCATCCGGCCGCAGCACCTCGGCATGGGCATTGGTGCGGGCGCCGCCCTTGGTGCCGAGGATCGAGCGGCTGAAGGGCATGGCCAGGAAGGGCGCGCGCAGGATCGGCTTGATGCCCGCCCCCCGCCTCTTGTCACCGGCCGAGGCGGCGTCGGCCCGCGCCGGGCGGCCGAATTCCTGGTCCTCGCCCGCCTCGGCGGCGGCGTTGAAGCGGGCCACGCTGGCCTCCAGCGCCTCCGGCGGCACGCCGATCAGCCGGGCCAGGGCGCCGATGCTCTCGGCCTGCCGCAGCCAGGAGGGGTCCGCCTTCGCCGCCCAGCGCACCGGCGGCACCTCCTCCGGCATCCGCGCATCGGTGATCACCCAGGCGGGCAGGTGGACGGGCTCGCCGGTCGCCGGGTCGCGCCGGTCCAGCACCTCGCCGATGTTGAAGGTCAGCTCGTTGACGAAGCGCACGCCGTGGCGGTTGACCAGCATGGCGTAGGGCTCGGTGTGGAAGGGCACCGGCTGGGCCAGCAGCCGCCCCTCGTAGCGCACCGGCACGGAGGGGGTGATGGTCGCCTGGTCCATATGCGCCAGCGCCGCCCCGGCGGCCCCGGCCATGCGCTGCCCGTCTCCGTCATGCGCGCCGGGGCTGCCGCGATAGTCGAGCGGGCCGGGGAAGTGGCGCGCCATCAGCCCCGCATCCCACTCGAAGCCGCCGGTGGCGATCACCACGCCGGCCCGCGCCGTCCATGGCTCTTGCCGGCCGCCGCGTTCCACCACCGCGCCGGTCACGGCGCCCATCTCGTCCAGTGTCAGCTCCACCGCGCGGGCGTTTAGCGCCACCCGCACCCCGGCATCCAGGCAGCCGCGCAGCAGCCCTGTCACCAGCGCCGTGCCCTTGCCGCGCGTGTTGGTCAGCAGCCGCCACAGCAGCCGCGGCCACAGTTCCAGCGCGGTGCGGTAGGGCTTGTGGTAGAGGTCGGTCGTCACCGCCTCGTGGTAGGTGAAGATCTCCGGGATGGTGGAGCGGCGGATCCGGAAGGCGAAGCGCCCCGCCCGCCAGCGGCTGAGCGGCAGGGGCGACATCATCCGCCCCCGCGCCTTCGCGCCCGGCAGGGTGCGCAGCGGGTCCGGCTCCGGCGTCAGGGCGAAGCGCAGCGGCGTGTGCGCCTCGACGAAGCGCAGCATCTCCGGCGCGGCATCGACGAAGGCGCGCCACAGCGGCTCCTCCGTCTCCGCCCAGCCTTCCGGCGCGGCGGCGCGGATATAGGCCAGGGCCTCCTCGGCGCTGTCCTCGATGCCGGCGGCGGCGGCGTGGTGGCTGGCGGGAATCCAGGTGCCGGCGCCCGACATCGCCGTGGTTCCGCCCAGCCGGCCTGTCTTCTCCAGCACGGTGACGGAAAGCCCCCGCCGTGCCGCGGTGAGGGCCGCCGTCAGCCCCGCAGAGCCCGAGCCCAGCACCAGCACATCCGTCGAATAGCCCGCCATCGCCCCGCCGCCGCTCGTGATCCCCCGATGCTCTTGGCACCGGTGCCGGATTCGCGCCAGCCCGGCGCCCCGCGCCCGGCCTTGACGCTCCTGCGGCGCACGCGGAGACAGGATTGCCCGCCGCCGCGCGGCGGCGGGGGAAGGAGACGCACCCATGAGCGTGAAGGCCACGCCCGCCACCCGCGCCGCCGAGGCCGCCGGGCTGCGCGCCCGCCTGCTGGAATACGAATACGACCCCGCCGCCGAGGCGATCGGGCTGCATGCGGCGGCCGCGCTCGGCCTTTCGCCGGCGGCCGTGTTCAAGACACTGGTGGCGGTGCTGGACACGGGCGAGCTGGTCTGCGCCGCCATCCCCTCCGATGCGCGCCTCAGCCTGAAGGCGCTGGCCACGGCGCTCGGCGCCAAGCGCGCCGAGATGGCCGAGCCGGCCCGGGCCGAGCGCGCCACCGGCTATGTGGTGGGCGGCATCAGCCCGCTCGGCCAGAAGAAGCGTCTGCGCACGGTGTTCGACGCCAGCGCGCTGGAGCAGGCCGAGATCGTGGTGAATGGCGGCCGGCGCGGCCTGCAACTGGCCTGCGCGCCGGCGGCGCTGATCGCGGCGCTGGGGGCGAAGGCGGCGCCGCTGCGGGCCGGCTGAGGCTCAGCCCTCCTCCAGCCGGTAGCCCACCCCCGGCTCGGTGCGCAGCAGCCCCGCCGCCGCGCCGAGCTTCTGCCGCAGGTGCCCGACATAGACGCGCAGATACTGCGCGTCCTCGGCATGTGCCGGGCCCCAGACGGCGTCGAGCAGCTGGCGCTGCGTCATCACCCGCCCGCGCGCCCGCGCCAGGGCCACGAGCAGCTCCCATTCGCGCGGCGTCAGGTGCAGCGGCGGGTCCTCGCCCAGCCGGGCGAGGCGGCGCTCCAGATCGATGGCCAGCGGGCCGATCTCGATGCGCGCCGCCGCCGGGGCCGGCGCCGCGCCCGCCGCCTCGGCCCGGCGCAGCGCCACGCGGATGCGCGCCAGCAGCTCGGCCAGGGAGAAGGGCTTCTCCACATAGTCCTCGGCGCCGGCGTCGAGCGCCGCCACCTTCTCCGTCTCCTGCCCGCGCGCCGAGACCACCAGGATGGGGGCGGGGCAGAAGGCGCGCAGGCGCGGGATCAGCGCCTGCCCGTCCATGTCCGGCAGGCCGAGGTCGAGCAGCAGCAGGGCGGGGGCGGCGGTGGCGGCCAGGCGCAGCGCCTCCTGCGCCGTCTCCGCCCGCAGCGGCGCGTAGCCGGCGGCGCCCAGCGCGGGGCCGAGGAAGCGGTGGATCTGCTTCTCGTCATCCACCACCAGGATGCGCGGCGGCTGGCTCATAGCGGCAGGTGGACCGACATGCGGGTTCCCGGGTTCTCTCCTGGTGCCTCCCGCGCCGGGCTCTGCGCGGTGATGCGCCCGCCCATGGCATGCACCAGCCCGCGGCAGATGGCGAGGCCCAGCCCGGTGCCGGCCGGCGCCGAATCGCCACGGCGGATGCGGAAGAAGGGGTCGAAGACCTGCCCGAGCTGGTCGGCCGGAATGCCGCTTCCCGCATCCTCCACGCTGAGCACCAGCTCGGGCCCCGCGCGCCGCGCCGCCACCCGCACCGGGCTGCCGGGGGGCGAGAACTTCAGGGCGTTGTCCAGCAGGTTGGCCAGCACCTGGTCGAGCAGCACGGCATCCAGCCGCGGCTCGGGCAGGCCCGGCGGCACGCTGAGCGCGATCTCCCGCCCGCTGGCGCGGGCGGCGCGGGCGGTGGCGGTGCGCAGCGCGTCGTCGAGATCCACCGGCGCGCGCCGGGGCTGGAGCTGGCCGCTCTCCAGCCGCACCAGGTCGATGATGTTGGCGAGGTAGCGGTTGAGCCGCACCGTCTCCGCCTCCGCCGTCTCCAGCAGGTCCGCCCGCACCGCGGCGGAGAGGGCGGCGCCGGAGAGGCGCAGCGTCTCCAGCGCGCCGCGTATGGCGGTGAGCGGCGTGCGCAGGTCATGCCCGATCGAGGCCAGCAGGGCGGAGCGCAGCGCCTCCGTCTCGGCCTGCGCGGCGAGGCGCGCCTGGTCCTGTGTCAGCCGGTCGCGCTCCAGGGCGATGGCGGCCTGGTCGGCCAGCGAGTCCAGCGCGCGGTCGCGCTCGTCGTCGAGGGGCGGCAGGCCGGGCAGGTCCATCCGCAGCCCGATCAGCCCGAGCGCGCCCTCCCGCGTGCGCAGCGGGCGGAACTGCCAGGCGGCGGCGGGCAGCGCGTCGGTGCCGGCGCCGGCGCGGCGGTCATGCGCCAGCGCCCAGCGCGCGGCGGCCATCGAATCCGCGTCCGGCCCGGCGTCCAGCGGGCGGGCGGCGCGCGGCACCGGCTCGCCCTCCAGCCCCAGCAGCACGCAGGCGGGGCGGCGGGCCAGCCGCTCCGCCTCCTGCGCCACCACCTCCAGCAGATCGGCGGGCGAGGCGGCGGCGGCCAGCCGGCGGGAGAGCTCCACCAGCCGCCGCATGCCGAACAGCCGCGCCCGCGCCCGCGCCGCCGAGCGGCCCAGCCCGCCCGTGGTGCCGGCCAGCAGCAGCGCCACGCAGACGAAGATGGCCGCCCCCGTCACCTCCTGCACGCCGGAGAGGGAGAGGGTGAGGCGCGGCTCCAGGAACAGGAAATCCCAGGCCAGGAAGGCCAGCAGCGCGCCCGCCGCCGCCGGCAGCGGCCCGAAGCCCGCCGCCAGCGCCACCACGGCGGCGAGGTAGATCATGCCGGTGCCGCCCTCCGGCACGCTGGCATCGGCCCAGAGGCCGAGCAGCGTGGCGAGCCCCACCAGCCCCGGCACCGCCACCCTGGTGGCGCGCAGCGGCACGCCGGGCAGGGCGCGGGGCGGCGGGGCGGCGGCCGGGGCCAGGGCCAGGGCGGGGGCGGGAGCGGGCACCAGGTGCAGCGCGAAATCCCCGCCCGGGCGGCCCAGCGCCGCCGCCAGGCTGCGGCCGGTCAGCCGCCGCCAGAGGGCGGGGCGGCCGCGGCCCATCACCAGATGCGTCACGTTGCGGGCGCGGGCATGGGCCAGCACGGCGGCGGGCAGGTCGCGCGCCACCGTGCTCTCCACCCCGGCGCCGAGGCGTGCGGCGAGGCGCAGCGCCGGGTCGGGGTCCAGATCGGCGCCTGAGAGGCCGGCGCCGGAGGGCGTCTCCACATGCAGCGCCAGCAGCGGCGCGCGCAGCGCGTCGGCCAGGCGGCGGGCCTGCCGCACCACCGCCTCCGCCGCGCCGTCGCCCCCCACCAGCGCCAGCACCCTCTCGCCCGCCGGCCAGGGGCCGGCGATGGCGTTGGCGCGCATGTAGCCGGTCACGTCGGCATCGACGCGCTCGGCGGTGCGGCGCAGCGCCATCTGCCGCAGCGCCGCCAGATTGCCTTCGCGGAAGAAGCCGCGCAGCGCCCGCGCCGCCTGCTCGGGGGCATAGACCTTGCCCTGGCGCAGCCGCTCCAGCAGCTCGGCGGGGGGCAGGTCGATCAGCTCCACCGCGTCGGCGCCGGCCAGCACGTGGTCGGGCACCGTCTCCTGCACACGGATGCCGGTGATGCGCGCCACGTCGTCCGCGAGGCTCTCCAGGTGCTGGACGTTCATCGTCGTCCAGACCTCGATGCCGGCGTCGCGCAACTCCTCCACATCCTGCCAGCGCCGGGGGTGGCGGCTGCCGGGGGCGTTGCCGTGCGCCAGCTCGTCCAGCAGCAGCACGCCGGGCGGGCGGGCGGAGGGGTGGGCGAGGGCGGCGTCGAGGTCGAACTCCTCCAGCGCCTGGCCCCGGTAGGTGATGCGCCGGCGCGGCAGCAGCGCCAGCGGGCCGATCTGCGCCGCCGTCTCGGCCCGGCCATGCGTCTCGACCAGCCCCACCAGCACCGCGCCGCCCGCCGCGTGCAGCCGGCGCGCCGCGGCCAGCATCGCGTAGGTCTTGCCGACGCCGGGGGCGGCGCCGAGGAACACCTTCAGCCGGCCGCGCCCCGCACGCGCGGCGAGCGCCAGCAGCGCATCGGGGTCGGGGCGGGAGGAGGCTTCGGCCATGCCGGCCGAGACTAGCGCGCCCATCCTGCCCGCAGCGAGCGGGGATGTTGATTTTTATGGATTTTTTATGCGCGGACCGGGAATTCCACATCGCCTCTTTGCGGCGGCCGGGCCTATCGGGGGTGGTGCCGGCGGCGGCCTCCGCCCGCCGCCTTCCTTTCGCGGAACACCCCCATGACCGACCTCCTGCTGCTGGCGCTGGGCCTCGGCTTCTTCGGCCTGATGGCGGCCTACGCCGCCGCCTGCGACCGGATCTGACCGCCATGCCCGGCCTGCTGGACCTGATGCTGGGCGGCGCCGTCAGCCTCGGCCTGCTCGGCTACCTGCTGTGGGCGCTGCTGCGCCCCGAGGATCTGTGACGCCATGACCCTCCTCGGATGGGCGCAGATCGCCCTGACCCTGGCGCTGGCGGCGCTCGCCGCCGTGCCGCTCGGCCAATACGCCGCCGCCATCGCCGAGGGGCGGGTGCGCTGGCTGCGCCCGCTGGAGGCGCTGCTCTACCGCGCCGGCGGCATCGACCCCACGGCCGGGCAGGGCTGGCGCGGCTATGTGCTGGCCATGCTGGCGGTGAACCTCGCCGGTTTCCTGCTGCTCTACGCCCTCCTGCGGCTGCAGGGCGCGCTGCCGCTCAACCCGCGCGGCCTGCCCGGCCTCTCGCCCTGGCTGGCCTTCAACACCGCCGTCAGCTTCGTCACCAACACCAACTGGCAGGCCTATTCCGGCGAGGCGGCGATGTCCTACCTCGCGCAGATGGCCGGGCTCACGGTGCAGAACTTCCTCTCCGCCGCCACCGGCATCGCGCTGGCCCTCGCCTTCTGCCGCGCGCTGGCGGCGGGCGGCGTCGCGCGGCTCGGCAATTTCTGGGCCGACCTCACCCGCGTCACCCTCTACCTGCTGCTGCCGCTCGCGCTGCTGCTCGGCCTGGCGCTGGTGGCCTGCGGCGTGCCGCAGACCCTGGCCGACTATGCCGAGGCGCGCACGCTGGAGGGCGGCACGCAGCTCATCGCGCTCGGGCCGGCGGCGTTCCAGGTGGCCATCAAGCAACTCGGCACCAATGGCGGCGGCTTCTTCGGCGTCAACTCCGCGCACCCGCTGGAGAACCCGAACGCGCTCTCCAACCTGCTGCAATGCTGGGCCATCCTGGTCATCCCCTTCGCGCTCTGCATCACCTTCGGCCGGCTGGTGGGCGATGCGCGGCAGGGGCGCGCCCTGCTGGCGGTGATGCTGGGCTTCGTGCTGGCCGGAACCGCCGCCATCTACGCCGCCGAGGCCGCGGGCAACCCGCTGCACTTGGCCGCCGGGCTGGACCCGGCGCCGGGCAACATGGAGGGCAAGGAGGTGCGCTTCGGCACCGCGCTCTCCGCGCTCTGGGCGGCGGCCACCACCGGCGCCTCGAGCGGCAGCGTCAACGCCATGCATGACAGCTTCACGCCGCTCGGCGGCATGGTGCCGCTGTTCCTGATCCAGCTCGGCGAGGTGCTGCCGGGCGGCGTCGGCTCCGGCCTCTACGGCATGCTGGTCTTCGCGCTGCTCGCCGTGTTCATCGCCGGGCTGATGGTGGGGCGCACGCCGGAATATCTCGGCAAGAAGGTGCAGGCGCGCGAGATCAAGCTGGCCATGCTGGCGGTGCTGGTGCTGCCGGCCGCCATCCTGGGCCTCACCGCCGTCTCGCTGGTGCTGCCCTCGGCCACCGCATCCCTCGCCAATGCCGGGCCGCACGGCCTGTCGGAGATGCTCTACGCCTACAGCTCGGCCGCCGGCAACAACGGCTCGGCCTTCGGCGGGCTGGCGGCGGACACGCCCTGGTTCAACACCACGCTGGGCCTGGCCATGCTGCTCGGCCGCTACGCCTACCTCGTGCCGGTGATGGCGATCGCCGGCAGCCTGGCGGCCAAGCCGCGCGCCCCCGAGGGCGCCGGAACCCTGCCGACGCACGGGCCCCTTTTCGCCGGGCTGCTGGCGGGGGTGATCCTGATCCTGGGCGGGCTGCAATTCCTGCCCTCCCTCGCCCTCGGCCCGCTCGCCGAGCATTTCTCCCTGCTGGCCGGCAAGACCTTCTGAGGCACACGCATCATGGACACGCACATGCCCGCGCCGATGCCCGCGCCGGCCACCGCCGCGCGCCGGGACCCATCCGCCCCCGCGCTGCTCGACGGCCCCCTGCTGCGCCGCGCCGCGCTGGACGCGCTCCGCAAGCTCAACCCGGCGCAGCTGCTGCGCAACCCGGTGATCTTCGCCACCGAGGTGGTCTCCATCCTGGTGACGCTGCTGGCGCTGCGCGCGGCGCTCTCGGGCGGCGCCTGGGGCTTCTCCGCCGGCATCGCGCTGTGGCTCTGGGCCACGGTGCTGTTCGCCACCTTCGCCGAGGCGGTGGCGGAGGGGCGCGGCCGGGCGCGCGCCGAGAGCCTGCGCCGCGGCCGCGGCGAGACGCGCGCCAGGCTGCTGCTGCGCGCCGGCGACCGCAGCCTGTGGCAGCCCCGCGCCGCCACCGAGCTGCGCGTGGGCGACCTGGTGCTGGTCGAGGCCGGCGAGCTGATCCCCTCCGATGGCGAGGTGGTGGAGGGCATCGCCTCGGTGAACGAGGCGGCCATCACCGGCGAGAGCGCCCCCGTCATCCGGGAATCGGGCGGCGACCGCAGCGCCGTGACGGGCGGCACCACCGTCGTCTCCGACTGGCTGGTGGTGCGCATCACCGCCGCGCAGGGCGGCACCTTCCTCGACCGGATGATTGGACTGGTGGAGGGCGCCTCCCGCCAGAAGACGCCGAATGAGATCGCGCTCGACATCCTGCTGGCGGGGATGACCATCGTCTTCCTCATCGCCGTCGTCACGCTGGTCGGGCTGGCTTCGTGGAACGGCGCGCCGCCCGCCGTGCCGGTGCTGGCGGCGCTGCTCATCACCCTGATCCCGACGACGATCGGCGGCCTGCTCTCGGCCATCGGCATCGCGGGGATGGACCGGCTGCTGCGCTTCAACGTGCTGGCCACCTCCGGCCGCGCGGTGGAGGCGGCGGGCGACGTGGACGTGCTGCTGCTGGACAAGACCGGCACCATCACCCTCGGCAACCGCCAGGCGGCGGCCTTCATCCCGGCGCCGGGCGTGGCCGGGAAGGATCTGGCGCGCGCCGCCCTGCTCGCCTCGCTGGCCGACGAGACGCCGGAGGGCCGCTCCATCCTGGCCTTCGCGCGGGAGCGGCACGGGCTCGCCGTGCCGGCCCTGCCGCCGGGTGCCGTGGCGGTGCCCTTCACCGCGCAGACCCGCCTCTCGGGGCTGGACACGCCGGAGGCGCGCTTTCGCAAGGGCGCGGTGGAGGCGCTGCTGAAGGCCACCGGCACCACCGCGCCGCCGGAGGTGGCGCAGGCGGTGGAGCGCATCGGCCGCCAGGGCGGCACGCCGCTGGCGGTGGCGCAAGACGGCCGGCTGCTCGGCCTCGTCGCGCTGCAGGACATCGTCAAGCCCGGCATGCGCGACCGCTTCGCCGCGCTGCGCCGCATGGGCATCCGCACCGTGATGGTGACGGGCGACAACCGCCTCACCGCCGCCGCCATCGCCACCGAGGCGGGGGTGGACGATTTCATCGCCGAGGCCACGCCCGAGGACAAGCTGCGCTACATCCGCGCGGCGCAGGGGGAGGGCCGGCTCGTCGCCATGGCGGGCGACGGCACCAACGACGCGCCCGCGCTGGCCCAGGCCGATGTCGGCATGGCGATGCAGACCGGCACCCAGGCGGCGCGCGAGGCCGGCAACATGGTCGACCTCGACAGCGACCCGACCAAGCTGATCGAGGTGGTGGAGATCGGCAAGCAGCTGCTCATCACGCGCGGCGCGCTCACCACCTTCTCCATCGCCAACGACGTGGCGAAGTACTTCGCCATCCTGCCGGCCATCTTCGTGGCGCAGTATCCGGAATTGCAGGCGCTGAACCTGATGCGGCTGGAAAGCCCGGAGAGCGCCATCCTCTCGGCGGTGATCTTCAACGCGCTGATCATCGTGGCGCTGGTGCCGCTGGCGCTGCGCGGCGTGCGCTACCGCCCCGCCGGCGCCGCCGCGCTGCTGCGCCGCAACCTGCTGGTCTACGGGCTGGGCGGCCTCGTGGCGCCCTTCCTGGGCATCAAGGCCATCGACCTGATCCTCTCGCTGCTGGGGCTTGCCTGAACCATGCGAAGCATCCTCCGCCCCGCCGCCACCACGGTCGGGCTGTTCACCCTGCTGCTGGGCCTCGCCGCGCCGCTGGCGATGACCGGCCTGGCCAACGCCCTGTTCCCCGCCCAGGCGGGCGGCAGCCTGATCGCGCGGGAAGGCCGGGTCATCGGCTCCGCCCTGGTCGGGCAGGGTTTCACCGAAGCACGCTACTTCCACCCGCGCCCCTCGGCCGCGGGCTACGACGCCAGCGCCGGCGCCGCCTCCCAGCTCGGGCCGAGCAGCGCCACGCTGCTGGAGGCGGTGCGCGGGCGGGTGGCCGGGGCCGGGCCTGCGCCGGTGCCGGCGGATGCCGCTACCGCCTCCGGCTCGGGGCTCGACCCGCACATCTCGCCGCAGAACGCGCTGCGGCAGGTGGCGCGCGTGGCGGCGGCGCGCGGCATGGAGGAGGCGCGGCTGCGGGAGATCCTGGCGCGGCATGTCGAGGGGCCGCAACTCGGGTTGCTGGGCGAGCGGCGCGTCAACGTGCTGGCGCTCAACCTGGCGCTGGATGCCGGGGAATGAGCGGCGGGAGGGGGCGCCGCCCCTCCCGGAACGCCGTCAGTAGACGATGAAGCCCTTGATGGCGTCCATCATTGCCTGCGGCTCGTCCACCCGGATGGAGTGGCTGCTGCGCTCGAAGACGCGCAGGTCCGAGCCGGGGATCAGGCGATGGATCTCCTCGGAGAATTCCGGGGCGCAGATCCAGTCGTGCCGCCCGGCCAGGATCAGCGTCTTCGCGGTGATGCGCGAAAGCTCGGGGCGCAGGTCGAAGCCCTCGCGCAGGAAGCCGCCGGGGCGGAAGGCGCGGTTCAGCGCCGCCGGCTCGTGCAGGGTGCGGGCGCGGCCGGGGGCGGCGGCGGCCTCGTCATGGCGCACGGCGTAGAGCGGGCCCATCACCGCGTAGTACTGCTTCAGGTCCTCCACCGTGGTCAGCGTGCCGTCCCACAGGCGCTGGCACATGGCCTGCTGCTCCGGCGTGCCACGCTCGGCCACGATCTCCTGCGCGCGCTGCACGAAACCCGAATGCGCGGCGGTGACGACCAGCACCAGGTGCGAGACCGCCTCCGGGTAGCGCGCCGCATGCGCCATCGACACCATGCCGCCATAGGAGGTGCCGATGGAGACGATGGGGCCCAGGCCGAGATGCTGCCGCAGCGCCTCCAGGTCCTCCACATTCTCGTCCAGCGTGTAGGTCTCGGGGTCGCCCTTGGCGGAGCGGCCCTGGCCGCGATGGTCGACATAGACGAGCTGCATCCGCTCGGCGAGGGGCGAGAAACCGGGCTTGAAGCCGCTGTGGTCGCCGCCCGGGCCACCGTGCAGGATGAAGGCCGCCGGCCGCTCGCGCATCTCCGCGCCGTCGGGCACCAGGCCCATCCCCTCCACGTCGAAATAGATCTCGGTGCCCCGAATCCGTGCGCGCATGGCTCTGCTCCCTGGTGATCCGGGGGCGGATGCTGGCACGTGGGGCGGGCGGGGTGAACCCGCCCCCCGTCCTTCAGAGCCGCGCCACCCCCTGCCGCTCCAGCACCCGCGCCGCGCGCAGCGCCAGATCCTCCCGCCAGGGCGCGGCGATGATCTGCACGCCGACCGGTAATCCGTCATCGGGCCAGAGCGGCACCGCGGCCACCGGCAGGCCAATGAAGGAGACAGGCTGGGTGTAGAGGCCGAGATTGGGCCGCAGCGGCAGGCTCTGCCCCTCCCATTCCAGCGTCTTCTGCCCGAGGCGCGGGGCGCGGACGGGGGTGGCGGGGGCGAGGATCAGGTCCACCTCGGCGAACAGCTCCAGCACCCGCGCCTGGTACCAGCGGCGGAAGCGCTGCGCCCGCGCCACCCAGGCGGCGGGGATGGCGAGGCCGCCGATCAGCCGGTCCCGCACCTCGGGGTCGAAATCGGCGGCGCGGGCGCACAGGCGCTCCGCGTGCAGGGCGGCGCCCTCGGCGGCGGTGATGACATAGGCGGCGGCGCGGGCGCGGGTGGCCTCGGGGAACTCCACCACGCGGCTGGCGCCGAGCGCCTTGGCCGCCAGCGCCACGGCGTCATGCGCCGCCCGGTGGCCACCCTGCGCGAAATGCCCGCCGGCGATGGCGATGCGGAGACCACCGATCCCATCCTCCAGCGAGGGCAGTACCGGCTCCACGGGGCGCTGCGCCTGCATCGGGTCCTCCGGGTCTGTGCCCTGCATGGCGTCGTGGGCGAGGGCGAGGTCGGTGACACCGGCGGCGAGAGGGCCGAGATGGTCGAAGGAGGAGACGAAGGGGAAGGTGCCGGCGCGGCTGAGGCGCCCATAGGTGGGCTTGAGGCCGAACACGCCGCAGAGCGAAGCGGGCACGCGGATGGAGCCGTTGGTGTCGGACCCCAGCGCCACCGGCACCATGCCGGCGGCCACCGCCGCGCCGGAGCCGCCGGAGGAGCCGCCTGTCATGCGCGCGAGGTCGCGCGGATTGCGGGAGGGGCCGTCATGCGCGTTCTCGCCGGTGAAGTCGTAGGCGTATTCGCCCATGTTGAGGCCGCCAAGCAGGATGGCGCCGGCCTCTTCCATCTTGCGGGCGAGGAAGGCGTCGCGCGGGGCGGGGGCGCGGTCGCGGTTGATCCGGGAGCCGGCGCGGGTGGGCAGCCCGGCGATGTCGAACAGGTTCTTCACCGCGAAGGGCACGCCGGCGAGCGGGCCAGGGTCGCGCCCTTCGGCAAGCTGCGCGTCGATGGCGTCCGCGCGGGCGAGGGCGCGTTCGGCGGTGATATCGGTGAAGGCGTTGACCGTGGGGTTTTCCAGGGCGATGCGCGCCAGGGCCGCTTCCGTGACGGCGCGGGCGGTGGCGCGCCGGCCGCGGATGGCGGCGGCGATGTCGCTGGCGGTGTTGCTCATGCGTGGAACACCGGCGCGTATTCGGCGTCGTCCTCCAGAGGAAACTCCTCCACCAGCCGCGCCGCCGCCGCCACGGTGCGCAGGGCGGTGGTGGCGGCTTCGAGCCATTCGGCTTGCAGTGTGAGTCCGTGCAGCTCCGCTGCTGTCTCCACCGCCTGTTCGATCGGGTCTTTGGCCATGGTGTCTCTCCCGGAGGGCGCCAGCGGCGCCCGAGAACTTGCAGAAACTGAAGGGGCCTGGGGAAGCTGTGCTTCCCCAGCGCTTTCTTCGCGCGTGCGATTCACGTCTCCGGCCTGCGGCCTCCGACGATCGCGCGCTAAACCGGCGGGTGCGGGATCGCCGCGATGAGTTCGCGCGTGTAGTCGGCGCGCGGGTTCTCCAGCACCTGCTGGGAGGAGCCTTCCTCCACCACCTTGCCCTGCCGCATGACGATGACGCGGTCGCAGAGCAGGCGGACCACGTGCAAATCGTGGCTGACGAAGAGGTAGCTCATGCCGAGCCTGAGCTTGAGGTCCTGCAACAGGTTCAGCACCACCGCCTGGACGGAGACGTCGAGCGCCGCGGTGGGTTCATCGAGGATGACGAGGTCGGGGTTGAGCGCGATGGCGCGGGCGATGCCGATCCGCGCCTTCTGCCCGCCGGAGAGCTGGTGCGGGAAGCGGTGCAGCAGGATGCGCGGCAGGCCGACGAGATCGGCCAGTTCCTCGATGCGCGCCTGGAGTGCCGCGCCGCGCTCGGCCCCCATGCGCAGGATGGGGTCGGCGATGGCGCGGGATGCGGTGAGGCGGGGGTTGAGGCTGTCGGTCGGGTCCTGGAACACCATCTGGATGCGCGGCCGCAGCGGCGAGGCGGCGAAGCCCCGGGCCGGCATGGCGCCGATCTCCTGCCCGGCGAAACGGATGCGCCCGGCGGTGGGGTCGAGCAGGCGCATCAGCATCATCGAGGTGGTGGACTTGCCGCAGCCGGATTCGCCCACCAGCCCGACGCTCTCGCCCCGGTTCACGCGGAAGGAGATGCCGTCCACTGCGCGGAAGGGCGCTTCCGGCGCGCGGCCGGCGAGCCTGGCCAGCCAGCCGTCGAGGCCGGCGCGGGGATATTCCTTCACCAGCCCCTCCACCTCCAGCAGCGGCTCGCCGGCGCGCGGGTCGGGCGCCGGGAGGGGGGCGGGGGCGGCGCCCTCGGGCAGCAGGTCGCGCAGCCCGGCGCCGGGGCGGGGCGTGGCACGCATCAGCCGGCGGGTGTAGGCGTGGGCGGGCGCGCGGAAGATGGCTATGGCATCCGCGTTCTCCACCACCTCGCCCTGCTGCATCACCGCCACGCGGTCGCAATAGGCGCTGGCGAGGCCAAGATCGTGGGTGATGAGGAGGGTGGACATGCCGCGCTCGCGCGTCAGCTCGGTGACGAGGTCCATCACCGCCTTCTGGGTGGTGACGTCGAGGCCGGTGGTGGGTTCGTCGGCGATCAGCAGGCGCGGGCGGCAGGCGAGGGCGAGCGCGATGACCACGCGCTGGCACATGCCGCCCGACAGCTCGAAGGGATAGGCGTCGTGCCGCTCGGCGGCGCGGGCGATGCGCACCTGCTCCAGCGCGGCGATGGCCTTGGCCCGCGCATTGGCGCGCGTCGCCTGGCCGTGGCGGCGCAGCACATCGGCGATCTGCTGGCCCACGGGGCGGATCGGGTTCAGCGCGGCGCGCGGGTTCTGGAAGATCATCGAGATCTCGCGCCCGCGCAGGTCGCGCATCTCGCGCTCCGGCAGTTCGCGCAGGGGCACGCCGGAGAAGGCGATGCTGCCCTCGGCGATGCGCCCCGTGCGCTCCAGGATGCGCATCACCGCGTAGGAGGTGACGGACTTGCCCGAGCCGCTCTCCCCCACCACGCCCAGCGTCTCGCCACGGCCGATGGAGAGGTTGACGCGCTTCACCGCGCGCACCGTGCCGCGCCTTGTCGCGAACTCCACCGTCAGGTCGCGGACATCGAGCAGCGGGACCGTGTTGCTGTCCATCGGCTCAGCTCCGGCGCTGCGGGTCGACGATGTCGCGCAGACCGTCGCCGAGCAGGTTGAAGGTGAAGACGGCGAGCATCAGCGCGAGGCCGGGGAACAGCGCCACCCACCACTCGCCGGAGACGATGTAGGCGGCGCCCTCCGCCACCATGATGCCCCATTCCGGCATGGGCGGCCGGATGCCGAGGCCGATGAAGGAGAGCCCCGCCGCGTTGAGGATGGCGTAGCCCATGGTCAGCGACATCTGCACCGCCATGATCGGCAGGATGTTGGGCAGGATGGTGCCGAGCAGCACGCGCCACTCGCCATTGCCGGTGAGGCGCGCGGCCTGCACGTAGCCGGCCTCCCGCCGCACCGCCGCCTCGGCGCGGGCGATGCGCGCATAGAGCGGGAAGTTCACGATGGCGGTGGCGATGACGATGTTCGTCACCGTGTTGCCGAGCGCGGCGACGATGCCCATGGCCAGCACGAAGAGCGGGAAGGCCATGATGGTGTCGGCGATGCGGCCGACGATGCGGTCCGTCCAGCCACCGAAGAAGCCGGCGGCGACACCCGCGAGGCCGCCGAGGACAAACACCAGCGCCACCGAACAGATGGCGATACCGAGATCGAGCCGGGTCGCCACGATGACGCGGGAGAGGATGTCCCGCCCCAGATGGTCCGTGCCGAAGGGGTTGCTCAGGGAGGGCGGCGCCAGGGCGCGGGCCGTGTCGCTCGCCAGCGGGTCGTGCGGCGCGATCCAGGGGCCGAGGAGGGCGCAGAGCAGCAGCAGGAAGAACAGCCCGAAGGCCATGGCGGTGACCGGGTTCTCCCCCACCACGTGCCGCGCGTGGCGCAGCAGGGCGGCGAGCGGGGAGGGCGCCCTGGCGGCCGGAAGAGCCGGGTTCTCGGCCATCACGCCACCTTCCGCATGCGGGGGTCGATCAGCCCGTAGAGCAGGTCGATCGCCAGGTTGAGCAGGATGTAGAGGATCGCCATGGTCAGCACGAAACCCTGCACCGGCGCGAAGTCCGAGGCGATCAGCGCCTCCACCGCGTAGGAGCCGATGCCGGGCCAGGCGAAGACCTTCTCCACCAGCACATTCGCGCCGAGCAGGAAGGAGAACACCATGCCCAGCGTGGTGAGCACCGGCAGCATGGCGTTGCGGAAGGCATAGGCGAAGACGATGGTGCGCCCGCCGAGGCCGCTCGCCCGCGCGGTGCGGATGAACTCGGCGGAGAGGGCGGCGAGCATCGCGGCCCGCGTCATGCGCGCCAGCGGGGCGAGGGCGAAGATGCCGAGCGTCAGCGCCGGCAGCAGGATTTGTCCGAGTGCCGCGCGAAAGACTTCCGCATCGCCCGCCAGCAGGCTGTCGATCAGCAGGAAGCCGGTGCGCGCGGGCGGCTCGCTCAGGAAGCTGTCGAGCCGGCCAAGGGGCGCGGGAGACCAGCCGAGCAGGTAGTAGAACACATAGACCGCCAGCAGCCCGGTGAAGAACACCGGCAGCGAGACGCCCGCCGTGGTGACGAGCCGGCAGAGATGGTCGATCCACGAGCCCTGCCGCAGCGCGGCGAGGATGCCGAGCGGCACGGCGATGCCCACCGCGATGAACAGGCCGAGCAGGGTGAGTTCCGCCGAGGCCGGAAGCCGTGCCGCGATATCCTCTACCACCGGGCGGCCGGTGGTGAGGGAGACGCCGAGATCGCCCCGGAACAGCGCCGCCACATAGCCGGCGAACTGCGTCCAGAGCGGCTGGTCGAGGCCGAGCTGCGCGCGGATGGCGGCGATCGCCTCCGGCGAGGCCACCGGCCCCGCGAAGTAGAGCGCCGGGTCGCCGGGCAGCACGCGGGTGAGCAGGAAGGTGATGACCACCACCCCCGCCAGGCTGGGCAACGCCGTCCCCAGCCGCGACAGCACGGTGCGCAACATCGGCCCCGCTCCTCCTCAGCCCTTGGTGAAGGCGCGGAAATCCGGCTCGCGGCAGGGCCAGAACTGGTAGCCGCCGATGTTCTTCTGCATCGCCATGTCGTGCAGCGGCTGCGCCAGCGGCACCACCGGCGCCTCGCGCTGCGCCATGCCCACGAAACCCTTCACCGCCGCCTCATAGGCCGCCGCGTCCGAGGTGAAGCGGGCGGCGTCGATCAGCCTGTCCATCTCCGGGTTCTGGTATGAGGCGACGTTGAAGATCGAGTTGCTGCCGTGGAAGTTCCAGAAGAAGTAGTAGTCCGGCCAGTCCAGCCAGCCTGCGAAGCGGTTGATGACCATGGGCGAGTTTTTCTTCGCCAGCTCGCCGCGGAAGTTGCTGCCCGGCACCTTGTTCAGCTCGACGGTGATGCCGAGCGGCGCCAGCGCCTCCTTCACCAGCAGCGCGATCGGCTCGGCCACCGTGGCCTGGCCGGCGTCGAACAGCACGGAGGTGGTGATGCCGCCCGGCGCCGCCTGCTGCACCAGGGCGCGCGCCTTCTCGATGTTGGTGTTGTAGGGGAAGGGCTGCGGCCAGGCGGTGGTCGGCCCGCCCTCGGCGCCGGACATGACGACACCGCGCCCGTAGAGCGCCGCCTGCATGATCTTCTCGTAGGGCATCGCCCAGGCCACGGCCTGGCGCAGCCGCACATCGGTGAAGGGGCCGGTGGCGCTGTTCATGGCGCAGTACCAGATGCCGTTCGGCACCGGCACGCCCACCACCTTCACCTTCCCCGCCGCGGCGAGGTCGGCGAAGTCCTTCGGCGGCAGCAGGGCGGAGACATCGGCATCGCCCCGCTCCAGCAGCGCGCGGCGGGTGGAGGGGGAGGGGATGTCGCGGGTGATGATGCGGCGCAGCTTCGGCTTGCTGGCATTCCACCAGTCGTCGTTGCGGGCATAGATGGTCTCGACGCCGGGCTTCCAGCTCTCCACGCGGAAGGCGCCGGAGCCGGCGACGTTGTTCTTCAGCCACTCCTTCGCCCAGGGGTCGCCGCCCGAATTGGCCTTGGCCGTCTCGCTGTCGATGACATAGGGGATGGTGACGCCGAGATTGGGCATCAGCAGCTTGTCCTTCCGGATGAAGTCGATCCGGAAGGTGCGGTCGTCGAGCGCCACGAACTGCTCGGGCTTCTCCATGCTGCCCGCCGCCATCTGCGTGGTGGCGAAGCCGCCGATGGAGACGGCGCGGTCGAGCGACCACTTCACGTCCTGCGCGCGCACCGGGCGGCCGGAATGGAACTTCGCCTCGCGCAGCTTGAAGGTGACGCTCATGCCGTCGCTGGCCTCCTGCCAACTCTCGGCCAGCTCCGGCTCCAGCGCGTGCAGGGTGAAGGTGTGGCCCTGGCCATCGGGCAGCGGCACCTTCTTGTAGCTCAGCAGCCGGTCGTAGCAGTTCAGCGCCACGCCGTTCACCGGCTGCGAGGCGCCGATGCCCTGCATGTCCATGCTGTTGGGGCCGTATTCCTGCACCAGCAGCAGGGTCTCGGCGCGGCTGGCCGATTGCGCCTCGGCGGGCGCGGGGCGCAGCGCGGGGGCGGCGAGGGCGCCGGCGGTGGCGGCCAGGAAGGCGCGGCGTTGCATGGGCAATCTTCCTTCGGGTTGGGTAGGGCGATGCATCAGGCGGGCGCCGTGGCGCGGCTGGCGAGCCAGGCCCGCCAGCCGCCACTGTCAGAGATATCCTCGGCCTGCCGCGCGCCTTCGGCCTCCACCAGGAAGCCCTTGGGCGCGGTGCCATCCGCCAGCAGCAGCGTGCCGAGGCCGAGCGGCGCCGGGATCGCCGCCAGCAGCGCGCCGATGCTCGCGCGCGGCAGCGCCCACACCTCCAGCGCGATGGCATGGCCCTCGCCTTCCGCCACGCGCAGCAGGCCGGGGCGGAAGGGCGGGCCGCCGGGCAGGCGGAACAGCCGGTAGCAGGGCCGGGTGCGGGTGGCGCGCAGCAGGCGGCCCTCCAGCGCCAGCAACTCGCCATTCAGCGGCAGGCCGGACATGTGCGCGCCGACGACGCCAATCTCCATCTCGCTCATGCCGCGGCCTCGAAGCGCAGGCCGAGCGCCGCGAGGCGGGCATCGCTGCCGCCAGGCCCGATGAAGGTGGCGCCCGCCGGCAGCCCGTCCGGCCGGTCCGGCCCCGGCACGGCCAGCGCCGCGAGGCCCAGCAGGTTGACGAAGTTGGTGAAGGTGCCGAGGCGGGCATTCGGCCCGACCGGGTCGGCGGCCAGATCCTCCAGGGTGGGGAAGAGGGGCGCGGTCGGCACGGCCAGCGCGTCGATCTCGCCCCAGAGCGGGGCGGTGGCGTGGCGCAGCTCGGCCAGCCGGTGGAAGGCGCGGAAGGCGTCGGCCGCGCTGTGGCGGCGGCCATTCGCCTCGATGATGCCGCGTGTCACCGGCAGCACCGCACCGGGCGGGGCGGACCGGAAGAAACCTTCCAGCGAGGCCAGCCGCTCGGCCACCCAGGCGCCTTCGTAGAGCAGCGCGGCGGCCTCGCGGAAGGCGGCCATCGGCACCGGGCGCAGTTCCAGGCCGAGGGCGCGGCAGCGCTCCAGCGCGGCGTCCCAGGCGGCCTCGGCTTCCGGCTCGAAGCGCGGCCGGTCCGCCTCGGCGGGGATGCCGAGCACGCGCACCGGCGGGGCGGCGGCGGGCAGGCCCAGGGGGATGTCGCGCGAGAAAGGGTCCTCCGCATCCGCGCCGGCCATCGCCGCATAGGCCGTCCAGGCCTCCGCCACGCTGTGGGCAAAGATGGAAACGCAGTCGAGCGAGCGGCAGGCCGGCACCACGCCGCGCGTGGAGGCAGCGCCGGGGGTGGGCTTCAGCCCCACCAGCCCACACAGCCCGGCGGGGATGCGGCCGGAGCCCGCCGTGTCCGTCCCCAGCGCGAAGGGCACCAGCCCTCGCGCCACGGCGACGGCCGAGCCGGAGGAGGAGCCGCCCGGCACCCGCCCCGGCGCGCGCGGGTTGCGGGGCACCGGGTGCGGCGTCCGCACGCCCACGAGGCCGGTGGCGAACTGGTCCAGATTGGTCTTGCCGATGGGGATGGCGCCCGCCGCCACCAGCCGTTCCACCACGCCCGCATGGCGCGCGGGTGTGTAGGCGAAGGCCGGGCAGGCGGCGGTGGTGGGCATGCCCGCCACGTCGATATTGTCCTTCACCGCGAAGGGGATGCCCCAGAGCGGCAGGCGCTCCCGGTCGGCCGGGTCCAGCGCGGCGGCGGCGGCCTCGATGGCCCCGGCGCTGGCGAGATGGAGGAAGATGCCCGGGTCGTCGCAGGCGGCGATGCGGCCGCGCAGGGCGGGCAGCAGATCGGCCGGGCTTTCGCCCGCGGCATAGCGGCGGCGGAAGCCGTCGATGTCCGCCATGCCGGCGGAAAGGGTGAGGTCCATGCGCCTGCCCTGCTCGGCCCCGCCGCGCCGGAAGTGGCGGGCGGGTTCACCGGGGAAGGGTCAGCAAACGGCGTGCCAGTCCTGCGCGGGCGCACCGCATAGGTGGAAGGCGCTGGGCTGGCCCGGACATGATCGCGCTGCCGGAAGGAGACGGCCGGAGGAAACGGACGGCCAGATTCCTCCTGCCGCAGAAATTGTATGCAATGTCGGCGTAAGAGCCTATTTAATGATCAAATGCGGCGCTTACTGTGCTCCGGCCGTCCGGAAATGCTTTCCCAGGAGGCGCCGCTGGAGAAGATATGCCGCCGCATGGCTTCGGCCGCGCCTTCGGCGTCCGCGCGCATCAGGCAGGCCACCACCTGGCCATGCTCGGCGTGGGAGCGTGCCAGCCGCTCCGGCGCCTCGAACTGGGCGCCGCGGAACGGCGCCAGGCGCTGATGGGTGGATTGCGCCACCTCGGCCAAGGGCGGGTTGTGCGCCCCGGCATAGATCAGCCCGTGCAGCCGGCGGTTGGCCGCGCGGTAGCCCGTGCGGTCGCCGGCACGGACCAGGGCGGCCATGGCGTGGTGCAGCTCCTCCAGCGCCGCGCGCTCCTGCGGCGCCATGCGCAGCGCCGACCAGCGGGCGCAGAGCGCCTCCATCTCGGCCAGCAGCTCGAAGGCGGCGCGCAACCCGTCCGGTGCCGGAGAGGCGACCACGGCGCCCCGGTGCGGCCGCAACTCCACCAGCCCCGTGGCCGTCAGGCGCCGCAGGGCCTCCCGCACCGGGGTGCGGGACATGCCAGCCTCGGCGGCCAGGGCCTGCTCGTCCAGCCGCTGGCCCGGCTTCAGCGCACCGGAGACGATCCGCTCCGCCAGCGTCTCGGCCAGGGCTTCGGCGCGGGTGGCGGGGGCGGCAGGGCTCGGCACGGCGGTGGAATTCCTTGCGGATGGCAGGCCCTGGGTTCCGGGCCTTGCCGCACCGGCATAGCGGCCCGGGCCGGCCGGCGGAATACGGCACGCCGCCTGGAAGGGCATGGAGCCCTGCCCGCCCGCCACCCTGGACGCGCTGCCGGAGGCCGCTACCATGCGCGCGGAATCAAAGGAGAGTGTCTGTGCGCGCCATTTTCGTGGATGCCGGCGAGGCTCTGGGCCAGGTGATGCGGCGCCTGCGCCGCGACAGCGACATGCCGGTGACGATCAACGTCCAGCCCGACGTGACGCCGGAGGAGCTGCCCGCCCTGGTGGCCGGGCATGACATCGTCATCATCGACCACACCGCCCTGCCGACGGCGATCGCCAAGCAGATCCCCTCGCTGAAGCATGTGGTGTTCCTCGGCACCGGCGCGCGCAGCTACATGAACCCGGAGGAGCTCCAGGCCGAGTGCGGCATCGAGGTCCACATCATCAAGGGCTATGGCGACACGGCGGTGGCCGAGATGGCCTTCACCCTGATGTGGATCGCCGCCAAGGGCATCGCCCGCATGGACCGCGAGATGCGCGCCGGCAACTGGGTGCGCACCGATGGCGTGGAGCTGACCGGCAAGACGGTGGGGCTGCTGGGCTATGGCGGCATCGCCGCCGAGATGGCGCGGCTCTGCCGCGGCGCCGGCATGAAGGTGCTGGCCTGGAACCGCAGCCCGAAGGCCGCCGAGGGCATCGAATTCGTCAGCCTCGACCGGCTGCTGGCGGAGAGCGACGTGCTCTCGGTGCACCTGCTGCTGAACGACGAGACGCGCGGCTTTCTCTCCGCCGAGAAGCTGGCGCAGCTGAAGCCCACCGCCATGCTGGTGAACACGGCGCGCGGCGCGGTGGTGGATGAGGACGCCATGATCGCGGCGCTGCGCGAGGGGCGGCTGGCGCATGCGGCGCTGGACGTGTTCAACATCGAGCCGCTGCCGGCGGGCCACCCGCTGACGGCGCTGCCGAACGTGACGCTTTCCGCCCACTCGGCCTTCCGCACGCCGGAAGCGAGCGACAACCTCATCGAGGCCTCGCTGAACCACTGCCGCCGCATCGCGGCGGGCTGAGGGGGGAGGTCTTTCGCCGCCTGCGCCGCTGTGGCAGGAAGCCCCGGCGGTGCGGGCGTGGCGGAATGGTAGACGCATGGGCCTTAAAAGCCCCCGTCCTCAGGGATGTACGGGTTCGAGTCCCGTCGCCCGCATCCGCCTCTTCCGCAGCCTGGGCGGCGCGATCTCGGCACGATCTCCGGGCCGCGATCCCTGGAAAGTGCGGGAGGCGCGGCTCGTCGCCGCGCCGTCCGGACCAGCGCCCGCCGCAGAAGGCAGGCGCCGCGTGTGTCGGCCGGTTACTCCGCCGAGCTGATGCGCGGCAGGCCCGCGGGCCAGTTCAGGTCCATCAGGGACCGGGCATACAGTCCACCCCCGACCAGGGCGGCAACGACAGTGACAAAGAGGAATTCGGACATGGGTAGACCCCTGTTCCTTTGAAACGGCCGCGATGCTGCGGCTGCGAAAAGGAATATAGGGACACCCCCCAGGCTTCAGCACTGCGTATTTCGCGGGTGCAGCATCGGACCATGCATGGCTTTTCTGTCATGTGAGACACGCGGGGCTCTTGCCTTGCACCGGGCCGCGCGGAAGCAGGGAAGAGGGCGGCGGGCTGGAGCGCCCCGCCGCCTCAGCGGAGCAACTGCCGCGCCAGCTTCCGCACCCGCGCGCTGCGCGGCGGGTCGAACATCCGCGCCAGGGCGAAGGGGCCGTGCCGCACCCGCCCGCGCAGGTCGCTGAAGCTCTCGAACCCCGCCCGCCCATGGTAGCGCCCGAAGCCCGAGGCGCCGACGCCGCCGAAGGGCAGGGCGGTGAAGGCGGCGTGCTCCACGCAGCGCTCCTCCACCAGCGCGCCGGCGCGGGTGCCGGCGGCCACGGCGGCGGCCTCCGCCCGGCTGGCGCCGAACAGGTAGAGCGCCAGCGGCGCCGGCCGCGCCCGGACCCAGCCAATCGCCGCCGCGAGATCCGGCACCGCGCGCAGCGCCAGCGCCGGGCCGAACAGCTCCTCGGCGCTGTCGTCGGCCACCAGCACGATCCCGCCGGGCAGCGCCTCGCCGCCCGCCACCAGCGCCGCCTGCTCGTCCCGCTGCGCGGGGGCCACGGCGGTCTCCACCGGCACGGCGGCGGCGCGGCAGGCGGCGGCGAAGGCCTCGGCCGTGTGGCCCACCAGCAGCACCGTGTCGGGCGCCACGCAGGTCTGCCCGGCATTCACCGCCTTGCCAGCCAGGATGGCCCGCGCCGCGCGGGCGAGGTCGGCGCCCGGCAGCACCAGCACGGGGCACTTGCCGCCGAGTTCCAGCGTCAGCGGCGTCAGGTGCTCCGCCGCCGCGCGCATCACTGCGCGGCCGATGCCGGTGCCGCCGGTGAACACCAGGTGGTCCCAGGGCTGCGCGGCGAAGTCGGCGGCGACCGCCGCATCGCCCTGCACCACGCGGGCCATGCGCGGGCCGAGGGCGGCGTCCACCACCTCGGCCAGCAGCGCGGCGGTGCGGGGGGTGTGCTCGCTCGGCTTCAGCACCACGCGGTTGCCGGCGGCGATCGCCTCCGCCAGCGGCCACAGCCCGAGCTGGATGGGGTAGTTCCAGGGCGCCATCACCCCCACCACGCCCTTCGGCACAGGCTCCACCCAGGCCAGCGCCGGCTGGAACGGGAAGGGCGCCAGCACCGGGCGCGGCATCGCCCACCACCACAGCCAGCGCCGCGCCCGCCGCGCCGCCTGCGCTACCAGCAGCACGTCGGCGATCAGCGTCTCCACCGTGGAGCGGCCACCGTAATCGGCATCGGCGGCGGCGGCGAAATTCTCGGCGCGGCGCAGCACCTCCCGCGCCAGGGCGGCCAGCAGGGCGCGGCGCTCGCGAAGGGTGGGGTGCTGCGTCTCGGCGCGCAGGGCGGCGAGGGCGGCGGCGGGGCTTTCGGTCATCGGGCGGCGGCTTTCGGGAGGGCGCGCGCCAGGGCGGCTGCGGCGCGCAGGCCGGAACGGGTGGCGGCCTCGATGGTGGCGGGCAGGAGCGGCTCCATCCAGTCCCCGGCCAGGGCCAGGTTGGGCAAGGGTAGCACCGGCGGCGGCGCGGGCTGGTCGACACTGTGCAGGGGAGTGGCGCGCTGCTCCTTCACGGCGCGCCAGGCGGGGAGGGCTTCCGGCCAGCCGCCGGGCAGGCGGGCGGCCAGGGCGGCGCGGCGCACCTCCCGCCAGACGCGCTCCGCCAGCACCTCCAGCGGTGTCTCCAGCACGGCGGCGGCGGCGCTCACCGTCACCGCCACGGCGCCGGGGCGCACCAGCACCCATTGCCCGACGCCGCCCAGCAGCCCCAGGAAACGCAGCGGGCCGCCGCTGGCATGGGCGTAGTGCAGGTTCAGGATCGGCGCGTGGCGTTCCGGCACGCGCAGGCCGGGCAGCAGCCGCGCGCTCTCCCAGGGCGGCGTGGCCAGGATCACCCCGCCCTCCACCGGCAGCGTGCCGCCCGCGAAGTGCAGGGCGGTGGCGCGGCCATCCTCCACCGTCAGCGCGCGCAGGCGGTCGCCCGGGCGGATCTCGACGCCGCGCGCCGCCAGCGCCGCCAGCGCGGGCTGCACCAGATCCGGCCCCAGCCCCTCGCGCGCCACATAGAGGCGGCAGGCGCCGGGGCGGCCCATGCGGCGCAGCACGGCGCCGAGGCGGCGCAGGCCGGCCTGTTCCGGCGGGGTGTTCAGCGCCGCCAGCGTCAGCGGCTCGACGAAGCCGCGCAGCAGCACCGGATGGCGGGCGAAGGCCTCCGACACCGTGACGCGGCGGCCCGGCCGGGCGGCGCCCAGCAGCGCCAGCAGCCCGGCGGCGTCCAGCCCCGGCGGGCGGGCCTCCTTTCGCCACCAGCCAAGCGGCGAGAGCGCCACGCGGAGAAAGGTGCCGCTCTCCAGGTCCAGCACCGGCAGCCGGTCCGGCTCCGGCTCCACCCAGCCGGCGCGGGCGCCGATCTCCGCCAGGAAGCGCAGCGCCGCCGGGTTGGCGCCGAGCAGGGCGTGGGTGCCGTTGTCGGTGCCATCGGGCAGGGCGCGGGCGCGGCCGCCGGCGGCGGGGGTGGCCTCGTGCAGCACCACGCGGCGGCCCTGATGGGAGAGCGCCCAGGCCGCCGCCAGACCCGCCATGCCCGCGCCCACCACATGGGTGGCGGGGGCCTCGCTCAAGGCCGCAGCGTCCGCAGCGCCATGGCCAGCTTCTCTGCCCGGCCGAGCCGTGGGCGGCGGCGCGGCGGTTCGAAGCCCTGCGCCCGCATCCGCCGCAGCAGCGCGTGATAGCCCAGCAGCATCAGCCGCGCCGGCTTCAGCGCGCGGGCGCGGCCGGGGGCCAGCAGCGCGTCGGCGGCGGCGAAGGCGGCATCGGCGCCCTCGGCCACGAT
>NZ_JBHSCH010000031.1:0-47714 GCF_042651065.1 Teichococcus aestuarii | reverse complement strand
ACTGGTCCCATCAGGCTCTCCGCCGTGCCAGCCTGATCCCGGCTACCCAACCCGCCGGAACCATCGCTCCTACACCACGCGATGGGACACGACCGCCCCCGGCCAGCAAGACGACACCCCCCGGCCGCCCATGCCTGGCCGCGCCAGCCCTTCCCGCCCGGTCCCGGGGGCGGCTCGCTCGCCGTCGCGCAGTCGACGACACCACCGGCGCGGAGGCGGATCACCGCCTCAAGCCGGGGCGTCACCGGCTCCTCCCCGGGGCAGGCGCCGCGCCCGTCGCCGCCCCCGGCGCAGGTTCCTCGCACTCGTAGGGCGGAGGCAGGGGCAGCAGCCCACGCGGCGGCCCGGCCTCAGCCCGCGCGAGCTCCGGCCACTCGGCTTGGCACACAGCGCCGTCGGCCAGGAGGGTGGCCAGCCGCTTGTGCAGGGGGCGCCCGAACCAGCGCAGGCGTACCAAGTCCTCGGCCAGGGTGGCGACCTGCCCGGGATGCGCGGCATTGATCCAGGCCAGCGCCGCCGGGGGCAGCTCCCGCCGCGCGAGGTCCAGCACCTCCCCCGCCCAAGGCGGGGCGGGGACGCGCTTGCTGCGGCAGTAGTCGGCCAGCAACTCGGCGGCCTCGCGGCGGCCTCGCGTATCACGCGGCAGGCCGGGTAGGGCCAGTGCCCGGGCGGCGCCCTCCGTCCACCGCGCTTGCTGCACGGCGCAGCGCGCCAGCAGCCACGCCGTCTCCCAGGCCACGGCGACGGCCCGCCCCCACTCAGGGGAGGCCAGCAGCTCGCCGAGCAGGGTGCCGGTCTCCTCGCGCCGTGCCGGTAGAAGGCGCCGCTCCGCCTCAGCCGCCTGCGCACGGCGCTCACGCCGCATGGCCGCGCCGCGCCGCTCGCGTCGGCGCCCGCGTTCTTGCACCGTGGCGATCCGTAGGGCCTCGACAGCCGCCCGCGAGGGCCAGTAGCCGTGCAAGCGCCACAGCAGAAGCCGGAGGGTCGCGTCGTCCGCGCCCTCCGGCGGCAGGTCACGATCCTCGGCTGACTCCAGGGCAGCCAGGGCACGCTCAGCGGCGTCCAGGGTCATCATGACGCCACTCCCTCGGCCAGGGCTTCGGCGTGCTGGGCGTCGGGCTCCGGCAGCGCCCACGGCGTGCTCGCCAGGGCTGCCCGGTCGGTCGGCCGCGACACGTACCCGGCGAGCCACCGCTGGGCCGCCGCGCGGAATCGCTCGTCCCGCTCGCCCCAGGCAAGCCACGCGCGCCCCAGCGTGCAGAGGATCTGCGTCTCACGGCGGCGGTCAGCGGCCACCATCTCGCGCCGCAGGCGGGCCGCATCGGCACGCGCCGCCCGTTCGCGGGCCTGGGCCGCAGCGAGCCGAGCACGTAGCGAGATAGTATCCGTTAAAATTCTTTCTGACATCATGAGTACTCATATGGCAGCTGAAGCAATGCTCAGCATGCAATCTCACTGTATCATGCACCCAAGAAATTTTTCTCAATGACGTAATACTATTGGAGAGCGCAGGGGAGAGTGCTCCGGAGGAGCACAGGCTCGCTTATACATCCGCTCCGCGGACGTGCTCGTCAGGAGGACACGATGACCACTCACGCATTTTCACGCATCGAGTTCGGCGTCATCGGCCGCTCCCGCGGCACCGGCCGCATGGGGTCCGCCGTCGCGGCCGCCGCGTACAACCTGTGCGGCCGACTGGAGGCAGGCGGCCGCACATACGACTACTCGCGCAAGCGGGCGGAGCACGTGGGCGGCTGCGGATGCTGCCAGAGGGGGCACCCCTGGAACTCCGCTCGCCCGGCGCCCTGTGGCGGGCGGCTGAGGCGGCCGAGCGCCGATGCGACGCCCAGCTCGCGCGCCAGGTGCTGGTCAGCATCCCGCGCGAGGTGCCGCCCGAGCACCGGCTGGCCTGGGTGCAAGCCATCGCCGCGCCCTGGGTCGACGATGGCGCCGCCGTGCAGATCGACCTGCACGCGCCCCGCGCAGCGGACGGGGGCGAGCAGCCGCACGCGCATCTGCTGCTGACTCTGCGGCGCGTGACAGACCAGGGCCTTGCGCCGACCAAGGCCCGCGAATGGAATCAGGCATGGCGAGAGGATGGCGGCCGTGCCGAGCGCGCCCGCATCCAGGAGCGCGCCAACGCTTGGCTGGCGGCGCGTGGCATCGACGCCAGGATCGACCTGCGCTCGCTCGTGGAGCAGGGCGAGGACCGCCCCCCCGAGCCTACGGCGCCGCGCCAGGACTGGCAGCGGTGGATGCGCGAGGGCGGCGACGCTGATCCGGCGCCGCCGACCGTCGCGGCCGTGATGCGGCACCGAGGCCAGCGTGCCGCCCTGGCCCACGTGGATGCCGAGGTGGGCCATGCGGCAGCCGAGGTGGCCGAACTAGCGGGCGAGCTCGCCAGGGCACTCGAGAGGCCACGGGGCGGCCCCCCAGAGGTATTTGAGCAGGGGCAGGGAGGCCAGCGGGCGCCCACGACCCCTTTAGGGGGCACAGGGGAGGCATCTCAGCCGTCCCCTCCGGCACAGGCGCCCAACCCGGCGCAGCGGGCGACGCATGCCGTTGCCTTACCCCGGGGCGACATGCGAGGCGCGCTGCCCACCGGCGGCAGCGGGGGTGCGGAGGCGGCCGACAGCGACATGATGGCCCCGCTCGACCCGAGCAGGCCGGGTGACGTGGCGCGGTACCTCGCGGATTTTGGGCGACTGTTGGCGCGGCGGGCGGCTCGGGCCGCAGCGGCCGAGGAAGAGGCGCGCAGGCGAGGGCAGTTCTCCGGCAGCCAGCAGGCCACCGACTGGGGCCAGTGGGTGCGAGACTGGCTTGACGACCTCCGCCGTATCATCACAGGGGCTCAGCGCGAGGGCCGCCGCCTCGGCGCCCGTGACGCCATCGCCGAGGTCCGAGCCGAGCGCGCGTTCCGGGCGGCAGCGGCCACTGCCCGCGTTCCGCCGGTGCACGCCAAACGGTTATCGGCGAGGGGTACGCCCGCAGCACTCTGCAACACCCGGGCCGAGGCAATGCGCCGCCTCCTCGCCGCTGAGGACGCGGCGCTTGGTCTAGCTGCCCGCGATGCCGCCCGCCGAGTAACGGCCGCAGCCGCCCGGGGCGACAAAGCGACCCTGGCGGCAGCGGCGGCTGGTGATCTTGATGATGCCCGCGAGGCCGCGGAGGAGTGGCACAAGAAGCATGCGCCGCCGGATAGACCAACAGCTCGGCGGAGGATTACCAACGGCCTAAAAGGCCCAAGGCTGTGAACGCCAGGGGGTGCCTGTCCAGCCGTTTGGTCGACGGCTTGGTGGCTCGCCGAAGGCACGAGGCGTTTAGCCTCGCAGCGCCTCGGCCCGCCTCTCTTGAAAGGCCGCTGCCGCTTGATCCCAATCAGCGTCGAGCGACGTTAGCCGCCTGATTGGGAGCAGAGACACGGTGTCTTCCTTCACGTAGTAGCGGCCCTCGCTGAGGACGTACCAGCCTGCTAAGCCCATTTGATCCAGGCCTTGGGCGGCCGTTTTGAGCGTTTCCTCGTCAGGCTCGCTCGCGCGTCCTAAGGTCGTGTGACGGCCATCCTGGGCAACGAGGAGGTGGCGAAGCTCGAGGGGGCGGCGAGGGTTATCCATAGACCGAAAGCCGCCGCTCAAGCTTCAACCTTTTCACCGCGCTTTCTAGGGCGCTGCGCATGACCTTCGCGATCTCCCAAGCCATAAGCGGTGGCACCGCGTTACCGATCTGCCGCAACGAGGGGTTCATGGTCCCGGCGAAGCGGAAGCCGTCAGGGAAGCTCTGCAGGCGTGCGGCCTCCCTAACTGAAATTGTTCGCCGCTGTGAGCCATCGTAGTGGATGTGGCTGTAACTATCTTTCCCCAGGTGAGCCATTAACGTACGCGACGGCTCGTCCCGGATAAGCTTCCACCACCGATTAGGGAACGTGTCGGTGCGGTATGGAGGCACCATTGCCGCGTGCAGTTCCTTCCACCGCTGCGAATTCTTCCTAAGCCTGAGAGCCTTGGCCTTGTCCTTGAACGCATTCTCAGCAAGCCGATGCGCCTCGGGATATTCGGCTCCCTCGCGCATCATCTCGAATATGTACCCATCACGAGGTAGATAACGGATGAAATGGTCATTGATACCTTGGGCTTCAAAGCCCTGCCACCTCCGCATCTCAAGGGCATACTGCGAAGGTTCTACGTCCGCTCGGTAGGCCATCCAGGTTTCAGGGCCGCGACGGCGAATTCCGCGGGTGACGTCGTCGCCATTCAGCAAGGGTAGGTCGCCTAATGCTTCTTCAGCTGTAACTGCGCCTTGAAGGGATGCGTCGGTCGTTGGGCTCATGTAAGAGCCCGCGTTTAGGAGGTCGACATACTTCAATGCGACCGAGCGAGCGCCCTTATATCCCTGAGGTAGATCCAGGTGACGGGTCGGCCGCGGTAGCTCTGGGATCAGAGCTAGCTCTTTTCGATAGGCAATCAAAAATACCCGGTCCCGCATCTGCGGAACTCCGTAAAAGGCTGTATTCACGAGACCGTAGCGGGCGACGTAGCCGTGACCCTCGAGGAGATCGGCAATCTCCGCAGCCACGTTGTGGCCTCCCTGATTGAGCATGTCAGGGACGTTCTCGATAAGGAGCGCGAGGGGCCTGAGGCGATCCACCCAGGCAATGTAGCGAAGGTAAAGGTCGCGTCGGGGGTCTATTTTGTAGGCTTCAGGGTCGTTCGCGATGTCGCGCAGCTTCGCACGCCCGATTCTCGCATAGGCTTGGCAAGGCGGTCCCCCGACGAGAATATCGACTGCCTCCCCTGGGGAGCCGAGATCAAGTTCCTTGCAGAAATCGTCGGGTTCCAGTGTGGTCATATCCCGCGAGCGGCCGTGCAGAGCGACCTGCCCCGGATCATCCCCATGAAAGTTCAGGGCGTGGCTCTTGGCGGCCCATGGATCTAGTTCCACTGATCCGGAAATGGAGAAGCCCGCTCGGTGGAAGCCGAGGCTGATTCCACCGCAGCCCGAGAAGAGGTCGACAACCCTTGGAGCACCGCCGGAAGCAAGCCTGGCGAGCTTCATGCGCAGCGCCGGGTCCGTAACCAATGGGTCGACCCTCATATCCATTCCCAAAATCTCCTAAACGGCGCACCCGACCTGGTCGAGCTATCGTTGGCCGGTAAGTAGCACGCAATAGGTTTGTCACGGAGCTCCCACTCAAGCAGGGATCGCATTGAAAACGATCGCTTTTTCGTGTCTTTGAGTCGGCCAGGCTAAAAATAAAACGCGCCAGGCGAATTATAGAGTTGCGCCAGGCGGGTTTAATGTGGTCAGGTTCCTGCATCGAAGCCGCTTAGAGGATCTGACCGTGGCAGAAAATGAATCGCCTAATGAAGACACCACTCGTCGGTTCAAGCTTGGGGACCTGAAGCGCACAGGCGCACGTACGGACTTCAGCACTCCGGTGCTCCGGGGCTTCAACATGGGCAACGGTACGCTGTCGCTGACCCTGACGATGGAGCAGTTCCGGGAGAACAGTGACGTTCCGAACGAGCTGCGCATCATGGAGACGACGGGCATCGCGTCGGACATCGCTCAGCGACCGCTCGACGAGAAGCACTCCAAGGCTATTGCTCTTTATATGCTTCGTGGTTTGGTTATCGCGGTGCGCGACAACTGGATCGATGAAGGCAAGGAAATCCCGACCGAACTCGAAGACATACTTTCTGAGCTGGGAGAGGGACCTTACCAAGCAATCCAGCCTTTCACCGGCAACATCCGACATTGCGCCCCTGGCGGGGCCGACCTCGATATCGAGATGCGACCTGATGGGAAGCTTGTGCTTTTTCTTCGTCAGGGTCAGCTTATCTACGTCATCGACGGTCAGCACCGACGCCACGCTTATGAGCTTCTACGGCTCTGGCTTGGCGAGGTCACCCAGACCGGACGTTACAAGAAACGCGGGAGCATATATGTGCCTGAGGACCTCGCTGAGGACGGCCGGGTGTCTGCGGTGGAGCTCGAGATCTGGAATGCTGTCCTCCAACTTGCTCGCTCGCATTTCACTGTAGATGTCACAGTGCATCTTGGCCTGAAGTCCGAGCAGGAGAGGCAGCTCTTTCACGACCTGAACAACCTCGGAAAGAAGCCGGACGCCGCGCTAGCCCAGGCGTTCGACAATGCCAACCCTGTCAGTGTTTTCGTCCGCAAAGAGATAGAGGGGAATCGTCTCCTCGGCACGATCCGGATTGCGGACTCCGGGTCGAAGAAGGGGCAACGCAAGGCCGAAGATGTTCCGACGATCTATCGCGATGACCTTGCCTCCAGCAATGCCCTCCTATTCGCTGGAGCGACTAATCAGTCGGGGATTATCGGCAGCGCAGTGACCCCTCATTATGACTACGCACGCCGCTTCTGGAGGGCAATCGCGGCTCAAGACCATTTCGGCGTCGATAAGTGGGAGGAGCGTACGATCCTGGCCGAAGCTGTTGTGATCAAGGCGCTAGCCCAGCTCGCCTACACCTTCCACGGGTCCAGAGAGAAGGACCACGATCTCCGCGACCGCTTTCTTTCAGCGCTCGAGGATAAGAAGATCAGTTTCGAACACAAGGACGACCTTTGGTCGCTTTACTTCAAGGACGACGCGGATCGTGCAGCCATCGATCCTCGGCTAGACGAATACCTGACACCAGATGCCGGGCGTAAATCATACGCTGTTTGGCAAGGTGACCAGCTCTCTTTCGCTTCGAACACGCGCGATATCGCCCGTTATCTTGGCGATCTGATACGGTGGAAACTTGAGCTGCCGCCTCGGCCGGGCATCGCCCAGCTGAAAGCCAAGCTCATTCGTGAGGGCAAGATGGCCGCCCCGGGGAAGCCGGTTTCGTCTGCCGCTTAGCCCGGGAATGGGAAGGTTGCTTTTCGCCGGGCAACCTTCCTGCGCTGCTCTGTTCACTCAGGCTGGTGGCGACCCGTGCCGCTATAGCGCTGGGATCGGCAAGCACCTGGCACTCCCAAACCACAATCGTCCGCCACCCGGCTTCTGCCAATAGCTCCTCATTCCTGTGGTCACGATCCACGTTCGCCTGAAGTTTTGCGGCCCACCATTCGGCCCGAGCTCGCGGGAGAACCACGTTTCGACACGCCGGGTTGGGGTGTCTGTGCCAGAAGCAGCCCCTAACCTCGACGACGACCCTGTGCCGTGGAAAAACTATGTCGGGACGTCCGGGTAGGTCTCGTCTGTGAAGCTGATAGCGGTAGCCCATGGCATGCAGCAGGCGGCGCAAGGTCAGCTCGGACTTCGTATCTTTGCCGCGGACGGCCGCTAGGTTGCGGCGCCGCGCCTCGGAGACATCATCGAATGATGGGCGCCGAAGGCGCTCCCGGGTAGCTGACGGGCTCATAGCGAATATATAGGTAAGTCGCCCGCAGGCGATAACCTCAACATCCTTGACCAGCGAACTGGGCGCCTCAACGTCGGAGGCCAAGCTATGCGCCTTGTCCAATCGACCAGAATGTTGACAGGCAAACAGCGTTCTGTGGTACAAAGTCGTGTCACAGCCCAAATCGAAGCACCTGAAGTCGTCCGAAAATTATCAATAGAATCAGCCTATTGTGAATAGGTTTGGAAGGCCCTCCCGTTGGGGACGCCATAACTTCCATACTGCCATTTAAATCCGCATGTCGGCTCTTCTGAGGGCCGCTGGTCTGGAAGCTGCTTGGATGGTGCTGGCACAGTAGGCGCTGTGCGTCCGATCATCCTGAAATGATCAAGGCCAAGGCAATAAAGGCAGAGGATTTCTGCTTCCTGCCCTCGAGCTTGCCTGCCTCAAAAGCTATTCAGAGCGCCTCCTCGACTGTCCTTCAGACTTGAGATCTGCAGTTCCTCACAGAAACGACGCCTGAGAATTCCATCACGGCACGATGCGCAGATCCTTGGCCACCGCCTCGAAGCAGCCTGCCGCCAACCAGCGCTGCGCCTGCTGGTCGACAAGGGTTGTCCACTCCGGAAGGCCATTCGGCATCCAGCGCCCGGTACACCGCTCTTCACAACATAGCGCAGGCCATGGAACACCTCGCGCCGACTGCGATCATGCCGCCCTGCGTCTTGCGGCAGAAGACTCAGAAGGTGCAACCAGCGCCCAAGGCTTCATCAGATCCATCGTTCGGGTACGCCTTGCAGGCAATCACATGACCATGGAGCACGGCCTGCGCTCTCGCGGAAAAATCTCTCGATAACAACGGGCTGATGTCCACGAGGCAGATGGTGGACGGAAAGATGCACGCGTAGGGGCCATGGCGCATGGCGAGGCGGCGCCAGCCCTCGGAGTCCGCCGAGCACGCCCTCAATGCGGCGCCACTGGCGGTAAAACTTCCTGCCATGCGGGAGACGCCGCCTGCTGCCGCTCCCGGCACCCTCATCGGGCGTATCTCCCTTCATCCCCCTTCCCGATCGGGCGGCGCGGGGCTTCGGCGGTCTGTCCGGCGCGTCATCTGTCCTAAGGCAAAAAATGTCGGGAACCTTCGGGGCTCTCGGCAACTGCGTCCTTTGTCGATCGCCCGCCCTCGGGTTCTGATCAGGATGACGAGTAGAAAAGGGCCAGAGCATGAGCGGACATTCTCCGCAGACGCCATCTCCCTCCACAACTCCGTTCGGCGCGAAGCCGACGGAGCAGGAGGGAAAGACGCGTGAGGCGATGCCGGATATCCGGCAGGATGCCAAGGACGCCGCCGCCAGCCTGGCGGACGAGGCGAAACAGAAGAAGCGCGACATCACCGAAGCCGCGACCGAGCGCGCCGAGAGCCTGGCCGAGCAGGGCAAGGCCGCTGGTGCCGAGCGGGCCGAAGGGCTGGCCCATGCCGTGCGCCGCGTAGCCGACGACCTCGAGGACAGCTCGCCCGAGATCGCGCGTCATGTGCGCGCTGCGGCGGAATCCGTCGAAGGCATTTCCTCAAGCCTGCGCGAGCGCAGCGTGGGTGAGCTGGTGGAGCAGGTCAACGGCTTCGCCCGCCGCCAGCCGACGGCCTTCTTCGGTGCGGCGGTGCTGGCGGGTTTCGCCATCACCCGTTTCGCGCGTGTGGGCCTGTCGGAGGGCATGTCGGGTGGAGCGCGGACGGGCGGCGCGCAGCGGTCCAGCCATTCTGCCGGCATGGGCGCTGAACCCGCCATGGGCGCGGGCCGCACGGGGTATGGGACAGGCACGGGCAGCACCGGCACCGGCACCGCAGGTGCGGCCGGCCCGGCTCCCGGATGGGTCAGCAACCCGGCTGCGCCCGGCGCCCCTTCCAAGCCGGTGACGATGCCCGCCGCCACGCTGGGTGGCGCCGCGGCGCATCGCCCCGGTACCGGCCAGCCCGGCAGCATGCCGCGTGGTGATGAGGTGACATCCTGATGGCAAACGAAGGCAACCGGACCGTCCCCGATCTGCTCGGCGACCTGGTCCAGCAATCCTCGACCCTGGTCCTCAAAGAGGTCCAGCTGGTGCGGGCCGAGATGAACGAGGCGGTCGGGCAGGTGGGGCGCGGGGTCGGCAGCATCGCTGTCGCCGCCGCCCTGCTGATGGCGGGCCTGGTGATCCTGCTGCAGGCCCTGGCAGCCTGGCTGGTCACGCTGGGGCTGTCCACGGCGCTCTCCAGCCTGATCGTCGGCGTCCTGGCCGCAGTGGTCGGCTTCGTGCTGCTCCGCACTGGCGTCAATCGCCTGCGGGCAACGCAGCTGATCCCGCAGCGCGCCGCCCATCAGGTGTCGCAGGATGCTACCCTCGCCAAGGAGGCCGTGCGATGAGCCACAGCAACGACCAGACCACCGATCCCCGTGGCCAGTCGGCCGCCGAGATCGAGAGCGATGTCGAGCGCACCCGCGCGCGGGTGAACGAGACCATCGAGGCCCTGCGCGGCAGCATGGCGCCAGGTCAGCTTGTCGAGCAGGCGCTGGATTATGCGCGGAACGCCGGCGGCGCGCAGTTTGCGCGCAATCTTGGCCAGGCGGTTCGCGACAATCCCTTGCCGGTCCTGATGATCGGCGCCGGGATCGGCTGGCTGATCATGTCGGGGCGGGATGGCGGTGCGCCGCGCAGCAGCCACTACATGCCGCCGCCGCGCGATCTGTCTCCGCCGCGCCAGCCTGCGCTGCCGGCGCCCACGGTCACCACCACCTCGGCTTCCAGCCATGGCACGTCCTCCGGCCCGAGCGCACCGGGCCTGGGCAGCCGGCTGGGCGACGCCGTGGCGGGCGCGAAGGAGAGCGTCAAGGACGCCGCCGCCTCCATCGGCCAGACGGCTTCCGATATGACGGACCGTGTCTCCAGCACGGCCGGAAGCGCGGGAGACAGGGCCCGGATGTACCAGCATGATGCGCGCGATGCCGCCTCGCATCACTACAACCGCCTGGCGGAGGGCACCGGTCATCTCGGCCGGCAGGCCGGTGAAAACTGGAACCGCATCACCACCGAGCAGCCTCTGCTGATCGGCGCGCTGGGCCTGGCGGTCGGCGCCGCGCTGGGTGCCCTGCTGCCTCGCACGGAAACCGAGGACCGGCTGATGGGTGAGGCCAGCGAGGCCACCGCCCGCCAGCTCCGCGAGACGGCGGAGACGCAGTACGAGCAGGCGAAGGATGCGGTCACCACCCAGGCGCAGGGCATCGGCCAGGCACTCGCCGAGACCTATGAGCATGGCAAGGAGAAGCTGAAGGAGCAGGGTGGCGGCACGGTATCGGCCACCGGTGGTGCGGTGGAGCAGGCGGTGCGCGGCAGCGGCACCGGCGCTGGTACCGGCACTGGCCCTGGAACTGGCAGCGGCACCGGCGTCGCGGGTAGCAGCAGCAGCGGTACGGCGCATAAGGATGCCAGCACCTCCACCACTCTGGGGCAGAGGTGAGGCAGCGCTCAGGCGCCGAAGCCTGATGCCTTCCTAGCCATCCGCCGGCCGGCAGTATGCCGGCCGGCGGACACCATCATGCGGGTCTATCTCCCCCGCGTGGTTGCTGTCCGCTGGGAGAAGGCGCGCCCGGGCGTCACGAGCTGGGGCGTCACCGGAAAGAGCGTCACGGGCAGGGTGGTGGACGGCCTTCCGGGCAGGGGTGGCCAGCCAAGCTGATGAAGTTCCGCCTCTGGCGCCCTCATGCGCCGAGGCTGCTTGTCAGCCCGTGCCGAACCCGGAGCCTGCGACGCGGTATTCCGGCCGCGGCGGGCTGAAGATGTCGAGCACCCGCGCGCCCTCCGGCCCGGCCCGCATGGTGTGCGGAACCCCGCCGGGCGTGCGCCAGAAATCGCCTTTCCCGACGTGGATTTCCTCCCCGCCCTGGATGCGCACGGCGCTGCCTTCCAGCAGCACGCCCCATTGCTCCTCCGGGTGGGAATGCACCTTGCCTTCCGCATTCGGCGCGATTGTCACCACGGAGAGCATGGCCTGCTCCCCCGCGAAGATCCGCGTGGTCAGGCCGGGCGCCAGTTCGCGCAGGATGCCGCCTGTTCCTGAATCGAGATTGTGGAATTCATCGGCTTGGCTCATGGCGCCTTTTCCCTCCAATGCTCAGCCCGTGCATGCCGCGGGCATGCCGGAAGCGGTTCTTGACATGGGCGCCGTCCCGGGGCGGGAGTGCGCGCGGTGGATTGTCCGTCCTGATCTCCGCCGCCGCAAGCGCGCGTCTCGCCGGGCCGGCCTCCGGCGGCTCCGTGCCCGGCATCCGGATGCCCTGCCCGGCGAGGAAGGCTTCCATGTGGTGCTGTTCCGCCGCTCCGGACCGCTGGCGGCGGCGTCCTACGGCGCGGCGCTGCCGTTCAACCTGCTGCCGCGGATGGCAAGCGTGCAGATCCGGCGCGCCGGGGCCGTGCGGCTCGAGGGCGCCTCCGCCCTCGAGCAGATGGATGGCGACCCGGCCGGCGCCCTGCCGGTGAAGGTGCCGGACGCGCCCGGGCCGCTGCGCGTGCTGCTGCCACCCTGACGGCGCCGCGCCCGGAAAGCCAGTTCAGGCAGGCGGCTCAGGCGGCGAAGGCGCGGGCGGTTTGCGGCACCAGGCGGCAGGGCTGCCCCACGCGCAGCAGGCCAAGCGGCGCCTCCGCCTCGATGACATGGCCCGCGAGGTCCAGCTCCACATGGGCATGGCCGCCGGCGGGGCGCTGGCTGCGCAGGGTGGCGTTGGCCTCCCCCGCCGCCGCCGGTGCCACCGCCCATTCATGCGCGCGGATGAAGGCCAGGACCGGCCCGTCCTGCGCCGGGGCGGCGCGCAGGGCGGCGCGTGGCAGGGGTGGCAGCGGCACCCCCTCGAAATGCAGCGCCCCCTCTGCCAGCCGCCCCGGCAGCCGCGCCGCGTGGCCCAGGAAGCCGGCGACGAAGGCGGTGGCCGGCGCCTCCACCAGCCGCTCCGGCGTGTCGATCTGCACCAGCCGGCCGGCCTCCATCACCGCCACGCGGTCGGCCAGTTCCAGCGCCTCCTCCTGGTCGTGGGTGACGAAGAGGCTGGTCAGGCCCATCTCGGTGTGCAGGTCGCGCAGCCAGCGGCGCAGGCCCTTGCGCACCTCGGCGTCCAGCGCGCCGAAGGGCTCGTCCAGCAGCAGCAGGCGCGGCTCGATGGCCAGCGCCCGCGCCAGCGCCACGCGCTGCCGCTGCCCGCCCGAGATCTGCTCCGGCATACGCCGCTCCAGCGCGCCGATCTGCATCCGCTCCAAGAGCGCGCGCACGCGGCGGCCGATCTCGGCCTCGCCCGGGCGGGCGGCGCGCGGCCGCACGCGCAGCCCGAAGGCCACGTTCTCGAACACGCTCATGTGCCGGAACAGCGCGTAGTTCTGGAACACGAAGCCCAGCCGCCGCGCCCGCGCCGGCACGGCGGACATGTCCTGCCCCTCGATCTCCACCGTGCCACTGTCGGCGAAGTCGAGGCCGGCGAGGATGCGCAGCAGCGTCGTCTTGCCCGAGCCGGAAGGGCCGAGCAGCGCCACGAACTCGCCGGGCCGGGTCTCCAGCGCGATGTCGCGCAGCGCCGCGGTGGGGCCGAAGCGGCGGGTGAGGCCGCGCACCGCCACGCTCATGCGGCCGCGCCCCGCGCCGTGCCGCGCTCCACCAGCGCCTTGGCGCCGAGGGTGACGAGCGCCAGCAGCGCCAGCAGCGCCGCCACCGCGAAGGCGCCGACGAACTGGTACTCGTTGTAGAGGATCTCGACATGCAGCGGCATGGTGTTGGTCTCCCCGCGGATATGGCCGGAGACGACGGAGACGGCGCCGAACTCGCCCATGGCCCGGGCGTTGCAGAGCAGCACGCCGGAGAGCAGCGCCCAGCGTATGCCGGGGAGCGTCACGCGCCGGAAGCTCTGCCAGCCGGAGGCGCCGAGGGTGGCGGCGGCCTCCTCCGCCTCGCGTCCCTGCTCCTGCATCAGCGGCACCAGCGTGCGCGCCACGAAGGGGAAGGTGACGAAGAGCGTGGCCAGCACCAGCCCCGGCACGGCGAAGATGATCTGCAGGCCGCGCGCCTCCAGCCAGGGGCCGAACCAGCCATGCGCGCCGAACAGCAGCACCCAGACCAGGCCGGACACCACCGGCGAGACGGAGAAGGGCAGCTCGATCAGCGCCAGCAGCAGGGCGCGGCCGGGGAAGCGGTAGCGCGCGATGCACCAGGCGCCCGCCAGCCCGCCCAGCGTGTTCACCGGCACGGCGATGGCGGCCACCAGCAGGGTGAGGCGGATGGCCGCCAGCGCGTCGGGGTCGGAGAGCGCCTGCCACACGGGGGGCCAGCCACGGCGCAGCGCCTCGGTGAACACCGCCGCCAGCGGCAGCAGCAGGAACACCCCGAGCAGCAGCGCGGCGAGCAGGATGAGCAGCCAGCGCAGGCCGCGCGGCTCGGTGGTGGAGGGCGTCATGCGCGGCGCCAGAGGCGCTGCACCAGGTTCAGCGCCAGCAGGAGCAGGAAGGACAGCGCCAGCATCGCCACCCCCACGGCGGCGGCGCCGGCATAGTCGAACTGCTCCAGCCGCACCACGATCAGCAGCGGCGCGATCTCGCTCACCATCGGCATGTTGCCCGCGATGAAGATGACGCTGCCATACTCGCCGATGGCGCGCGCCGCCGCCATGGCGAAGCCAGCCAGCAAGGCGGGCGCCAGCGCCGGCAGCACCACGCGCCACAGCGTCTGCGCCCGGCTGGCGCCGAGCGTCGCCGCGGCTTCCTCCGCCTCGCGCGGCAGGTCGCGCAGCACCGGCTCGACGGTGCGGACGATGAAGGGCAGGCCGACGAAGGCCATGGCCAGCACCACGCCGAGCGGCGTGTAGGCCACCTTCAGCCCCAGCGCGGCCAGCGGCGCGCCCAGCCAGCCATTCGGCGCGTAGAGGGCGGTGAGGGCGAGGCCGGCCACGGCGGTGGGCAGGGCGAAGGGCAGGTCCACCATGCCGTCCAGCAGGCGCCGGCCAGGGAAGCGGTAGCGCACCAGCACCCAGGCCACCAGCAGGCCGGGCGGCACCGTGGCCGCCGCCGCCGCCAGGGCGCCCAGGAAGGACAGCCGCAGCGCGGCCAGCACGCGCGGCTCCGTCACCGAATGCCAGAAGCCCGCCGGCCCCAGCTCCAGCGGCCGCAGCAGCAGCGCCAGCAGCGGGAGCAGGACGAGGCCGAGCAGCCAGAGCAGGGTGACGCCGAGGCTGAGGCCGAAGCCCGGCAGCGGATCGCGGCGCCGCGGCGTCATCGCCCGGGCTGGTAGATGCGGTCGAACAGGCCGCCATCGTTGAAATGGGTGGCCTGGGCCCGTCTCCAGCCGCCGAGGGCCGGGTCGTCGATGGTCACCAGCTCGAGCCTGGGGAAGCGGTCTCCGGCGGCGGCGAGCGCCGCCTCGTCGCGCGGGCGGTAGTGGTGCCGCGCGGCCAGCGCCTGGCCTTCCGGCGCGTAGAGCGCCTGGAGATAGGCCTCGGCCAGGGCGCGCGTGCCGCGCCGGTCCACGTTGCGGTCCACCACCGCCACGGGCGGCTCGGCCAGGATGGAGAGGGAAGGGTGGACGATGTCGAACTTGTCGGTGCCGAACTCGGCCAGGGCGAGGTGCGCCTCGTTCTCCCAGGCCAGCAGCACGTCGCCCTGGCCGCGCTGGACGAAGCTGGTGGTGGAGCCGCGCGCGCCGGTGTCCAGCACCGACACGTTGCGGAACAGGGTGGCGAGGTAGTCCTGCGCCGCGCGCTCGCCGCCCGGCTGGCGCAGCGCCCAGGCCCAGCCGGCCAGGTAGTTCCAGCGCGCCCCGCCCGAGGTCTTGGGGTTGGGGGTGATGACGGAGACGCCCGGCCTCGCCAGGTCGCCCCAGTCGCGCAGGGCCTTCGGGTTGCCCTTGCGCACCAGGAAGACGATGGTGCTGGTGTAGGGTGCGCTGTTGTGCGGCAGGCGCTTCTGCCAGTCCGGCGCGATCAGCCCGCGCTCGGCGATGGCGTCGATGTCGTAGGCCAGGGCGAGGGTGACGACATCGGCCTGCAGCCCGTCGATCACCGCGCGCGCCTGCCGGCCGGAGCCGCCATGCGAGGCATTGGCGCGCACCGTCTGGCCGGTCCTCGCCTTCCACTGCCCGGCGAAGGCGGCGTTGAAGGCGCGGTAGAATTCCCGCGTCGGGTCATAGGAGACGTTGAGGAGCTGGGCGGCGCCCTGCGCCCGCGCGGCGTGCGGTGCGGCGGCCCCCAGGGAGGCTCCCAGGGAGGCCCCCAGGGCGGTGCCCAGCAGCAGGCGGCGAGGCAGAGCAGGCAGGGTCATCGGGACCTCACTCTCTCCAGGCACGGATCATCCAGCCTGGGCCGCCGCGATGCAATGTTTCCGTGGAGGTGCCCCACGCGCCCTCCGGCGGCCGCGCCCGTTTCAGGCGGGCGGAAGCGTCACCCGGGCCTTGAGCGGAAGATGGTCGGAGGCCCGCCGCGCCAGGGGCGTGTCATGGGCCACGACCTGCGGCGCCAAGTGCGGCGGGTGCAGCAGGATCCGGTCCAGCGCCAGCCAGGGGCGGAAGGCGGGGAAGCTCGGCGGGTGCGGCGGCGCGCCGAAGACCGGCTCCAGCACGCCCAGCGCCGAGGCGCCCGGCCGCCACTCGTTGAGATCACCCAGCAACAGGGTGGGGATGCGGGGACCGGAGCCGGTCCGCATCGCCGCCAGCAGGGCCTGCGCCTGGAGCCGCCGCCGCGCCGCGCCGAGGCTGAGATGGGCCGAGATCAGGCGGAATGGGCCGGCGCCGAGGTCCAGCTCCGCCAGCAGCCCGCCGCGCGGCTCCATCCCGCCCAGGCGCAGCCCCTCAGGCGGGCGGAGGAAGGTGGCGTCGCGCCGCACCAGCACCACGTTGCTGCGCCAGCCCTGCTGCGCCGGCGCTTCCGCCACCCGCAGCGGGCGCAGGCCCAGCGCCGCCACCGCGGCCTCCTCCAGCATCGGGGTTTCCCGGCGCAGGTAGTGCTGCGCCTCCTGCAAGGCGATCAGGTCCGGGCGGATCTCGGCGATGACGGACAGGATGCGGGCGGGGCGGAACCACCCCGCGGGCCCCCGACCGCGATGGATGTTGTAGGTGGCGACGAGCATATGGCGCTCAGCGGCAGGAATCGGAGAGGCGCGGCGCCTGCGGGGCAGGGGAATCGCGCCACACCGCCCAGGCGGCCGCGAGCACCGCGCCCAGCGCGGTCAGCGCCACGTCCGTCACCGTGTCCAGTCCATCGCCGATCAGCCCGGTCGCCCATTCGAACACCTCCCAGCCGATGGCCAGCGCCAGGCCGAAGGCCGCCGCCGCCCAGACCAGGCCGCGGGCGGGCCGGTGCCGCCCATCCGCCCGCAGCAGGGCAAGGAAGACGGCGCCGGCCAGCACGCCGTTGACCAGGTGCACCACCTCGTCATAGGGGCCGGGGCGGTAGAACCACCCCAGGCCATAGCCCGGCGTGGAGAGCAGCGTGGCCAGCACGGGCGTGGCGTCCAGCCCGCGCGGCAAGGCCCGCAGCCGGTGCGGCAGCACGCCCATGCGCTCGCGTGGCGGCAGGACCAGACCCAGGCAGCCCAGCAGCGCGGCGGCGGTGCCCAGCGCCGCGCCCTGCCGGCCCAGCAGCCAGAGCCCCAGGCCGGTGCCGGCCAGGGCGAGCAGGCAGGCCCAGGCGAAGGCCGAATGGGGCCGCAGGTCGTCCTTGGTCAGCAATGACATGGCATCTCCTCTCCGCGCCTGGGCCTGGCCCGCAGCCATCGGCCGGGGGCGGAGCCTTAACGTGCGGCGGGCGCTTTCGGTGCAGGCCGGCCTGCCGCCGCAATCCCCGGCCGGTCCGGCGGGAATGCAAATTTCATAAAACCGCGCATGTCGGCCCGTTAAGGCCTGGGTAAGGCGCGGCCAGGATCAGCGGATCGGGAATCGCGCCATGACGGGACTGACATCTACCTCGCTCTGGAGTCATGACACCGCCAGCGGCGGCACGGCCGGGGGCGCGGAAGTGGTGGCCTTCGACGAGGCGCGCCAGCTGGTGCTGGTGCTGGGGCCGGATGGCGTCGACGCGCTCCGCATGCAGGATGGCAGCCTGGCCTTCTCGCTGCCGGCGGCCGGAGCTGAGCCGTTCGGCACCGGCAACAGCGTGGCCGTGCATGGCGACGTGGTGGCGGTGGCCTATGACGGCGCCACCCCCGGCAGCAATGGCACCGTGGCCCTCTACCAGCTCGACGCCGCCGGCATCGGCGCCACGCTGCTGCGCAGCGTCACGGTCGGCGCCGTGCCGGACATGGTGACCTTCACCCCCGATGGCAGCCGCCTGCTCGTCGCCATCGAGGGCGAGCCGACCGACGACTACGCGGCGGACCCGGCCGGCGGCGTGGCGGTGATCGATGTCGCGGCCGGCACCAGCACCTTCGTCGATTTCGGTGGCTTCGACACGGCGGCGCTGCGGGCGGCGGGCGTGCGCATCACCGGCCCCGCCGGCACCCTGGCCGCGACGGATCTGGAGCCGGAATACATCGCGCTCTCCGCCGATGGCCGCACCGCCTATGTGACGCTGCAGGAGAACAACGCCGTCGCCGTGCTGGACCTGGACGGCATGGCCTTCACCGCCGTCCACGCCCTGGGCACGAAGGACCATTCGGTGGCCGGGCAGGGGCTCGATCCGTCGGACCGTGACGGTGGCCCGGCCATCGTCACCGCGCCCGTCTCCGGCCTCTACATGCCGGATGGCCTCGCCACCTTCACGCGGGACGGCAAGACCTATCTCGTCACCGCCAATGAGGGCGATGCGCGGGAGTGGGGCGACTACGCGGACACCGACCGGCTGAAGAACGTCACCCTCGACGCTGACAGCTTCGGCGGCGCCGCGGCGGTGGCGGAGCTGCAATCCGACGCGCGCCTCGGCCGCATCGACGTGCTGACCACCGAGGGCGACACGGATGGCGATGGCGATATCGACGTCATCACCACGCTCGGCGGCCGCTCCTTCTCCATCTGGGAAGTGGCCGACAGCGGCCTGACGCAGACCTTCGACTCCGGCGACATGATGGAGCGCGTGCTGATCGAGCAGTTCCCCGAGCTGTTCGACGACGGCCGCTCCGACAACAAGGGGCCGGAGCCGGAAAGCGTCACCCTGGCGGAGCTCGATGGCGTGCTGCACGCCTTCGTGGCGCTGGAGCGCACCGACTCCGTGATGGCCTTCCGCATCGACTCGCCCACCGATGTCACCTATGCCGGCCTCATCCCGACCAGCGACGCGCCGGAGGTGATCCAGGTGGTGGACACCGCCGGCGGCCCGGTGCTGATCGCACCCGGCGAGGGCGACGGGCAGGTGCAGGCCTCCCGCCTCGAGGTGGAGGGCGACGGCACCTACACGCTGCAGATCCTGCACGCTTCCGACTTCGAGGCGGGCCTCGCGGCGGTGGACCGCGCCAGCCGCTTCGCCGCCATCGTCGACAGGCTGGAGGACAGCGTCGCCAACAGCATCACCCTCTCCTCGGGCGACAATTTCCTCCCCGGCCCGTTCATCGCCGCCGGCACGGATTCCGGGGTGAGCGGCGCGCTGCGGCAGCTCTACGCCACGCTGCTCGGCGTGCCGGTGGAGCAGCTCTCGGGCCTCGCCGCCAACCCGGCGGCGGCCGACATCGCCATCATGAACGCGCTCGGCATCCAGGCCAGCGTGTTCGGCAACCATGAGTGGGACCTCGGCTCCAACGCCCTGGCCTCCGCCATCGACTTCGCCAAGGGCAGCGGCAGCACCGCCGCCGCCGTCTCCTCCATCGGCGCGCTGTTCCCCTACCTCTCGGCCAATCTCGACTTCAGCGCCGACCCGGCGATGCGCGCCCTGTTCACCGCCGCGCTGCGCGACGCAGCCAGCTACGCCACCACGGCCGCGGAGCTGGGCGACGCGGCGGCGCTGACCGCCGAGGCGGCCGACGCGCAGGTCGCGCCCTGGACCACCCTCGAGGAGAATGGCGAGACCATCGGCGTGCTGGGCGTCACCACCCAGCTGCTGCAGAGCATCTCCTCCCCCTCCGGCACGGTGGTGAAGGACCCCGCCGGTGATGGCGGCGCCAACAACACCGACGAGCTGGCCAGCATCCTGCAGACCTATGTCGACCAGATGGCGGCGCAGGGCCTCGACAAGATCATCCTGCTCAGCCACCTGCAGCAGTACCAGCTGGAGCTGGAGCTGGCCGGCAAGCTGAGCGGCGTCGATGTCATCATCGCCGGCGGCAGCCACGCCGTCTTCGCCGACGGCACCGACGCGCTGCTGCCGGGCGACAGCGCCGCGCAGGGCTACCCGGTCTTCGTCGAGGGCGCCGATGGCGGCACTGTCGCCGTGGTCAACACCGGCAGCGAATACTCCTATGTCGGCCGGCTGGTGGTGACCTTCGACGCCGAGGGCCGCATCATCCGCGACAGCGTCGATGCCGCCCAATCCGGCGCCTACGCCACGACCGAGGAGACGGTCGCCGCGCTGTGGGGCAACGAGGACGCCTATGCTCAGGGCACGCGCGGCGGCATGGTGCGCGGCCTGACGGACGCCATCGGCACCGTGATCGACCAGAAGGACGGCCAGCTTCTCGGCTACACCGAGGTGTTCCTCGAAGGCCGCCGCGGCGAGGTGCGCACCGAGGAGACCAATCTCGGCAACCTCACCGCCGACGCCAATCTCTGGCTGGCGCAGCAGGTGGATGCGGCGGTCAGCGTCTCGATCAAGAATGGCGGCGGCATCCGCGCCGAGATCGGCAGCATCGGCACCGGCGCCGAGGCGGGCGAGCTGCCGCCGCTGGCCAACCCCGATGCCGGCAAGCCGTCGGGCGCCATCAGCCAGCTCGACATCGAGAACTCGCTGCGCTTCAACAACGCGCTCTCCATCGTCACCGTATCGGCCGAGGAGCTGCTGCGGATCGTGGAGCACGCCGTCTCCGGCATCACGCCGGGTGCCACGCCGGGCTCCTTCGGCCAGGTGGGCGGCCTCTCCTTCTCCTACGACCCCTCCGGCACGGCGCAGCGGCTGAACGCCGATGGCAGCGTGGCGGTGGCCGGCACGCGCATCCAGAACCTGGCGATCGTCGATGCGGACGGCTTCGTCATCGAGACGCTGGTGCAGGATGGCGCGCTGGTGGGCGATGCGTCGCGCGGCATCCGCATGACCACGCTGAGCTACCTGGCCGATGGCGGCGACGGCTACCCGATCGGCGTCTACGCCGAGGACCGCATCGACCTGCAGGGCAGCGATCTGCTGGCCGAGGGCGCCAGCCGCTTCGCCACCCGCGGCACCGAGCAGGACGCGCTGGCCGAGTACCTGCTGGCCCGGCACGGCAGCGCCGGCACCGCCTTCGACGAGGCCGACACCACCGCCGCGCAGGACAGCCGGGTGCAGAACCTCGCCCTGCGCGAGGATGGCGTGCTGGCGCAGGAGCAGATGGGCGGCGCGGACGCCGACAGCCTGGCCGGCACGGCGGGGCGCGACATCCTGCGCGGCGGCGCGGGCGACGACCGGCTGGCCGGTGGCGGCGGCTCCGACATCATCGACGGCGGCGCGGGCTTCGACACGCTGGTGCTGGGCCAGGACATCCTGTCCTACAGCGTCTCCCGCATGGGCGGGACGGCGATGACGCTGCGCGGGAATGGCGAGGTCATCCGCGCCGAGGGCATCGAGCAGATCACCTTCGCCAACGGCACGGTGCGGCTCGACCAGGGCGGGGCGCTGTTCGACGCCATCCACTACGCCGCGCAGAACCCCGACGTGCTGGCGGCCGGCGTCAACCTGCTCGACCACTACAACCAGCATGGCTGGCGCGAGGGGCGCGACCCGAACGCCCTGTTCGACACCGACGCCTATCTGGCGGCGAACCCCGATGTGGCGGCCTCCGGCATGCTTCCGCTGGAGCACTACATCCTCTTCGGCTGGCAGGAGGGCCGCGATCCCTCCGCCTGGTTCGACGGCGAAGCCTACCTGGCCCGCAACGCCGATGTGGCGGAGGCCGGGATGCTGCCGCTGACCCACTACCTGCTGCACGGCGCGGTGGAGGGGCGCATCGTCACGGCCGCCATCGGCGATGTCTCGGCGGACGGCTTCGACGCCGGCTACTACCTGCTGGCCAACCCCGATGTGGGCCTCGCCGGCATGGATGCCCGCCAGCACTGGGAAATGTATGGCCGCGCCGAGCAGCGCGACCCGAACGGCTATTTCGACACGGACGCCTACCTCGCGGCCAATCCCGACGTGGCGGCGGCGGGCATCGACGCCCTGGCGCACTACAACGCCTTCGGCTGGAAGGAAGGCCGCGACGCCAGCAGCCGCTTCGACACGGATGCCTATCTCGCCGCGAATTCCGACGTGGCGGCGGCGGGGATGAACCCGCTGCTGCACTTCCTGGAGTTCGGCAGCGCGGAAGGGCGCACGCCCTACGCCGTCATCGCCTGAGGCCCGGGCGGGGAGGGGAGCGACCCTCCCCGCCTTCCGGGCGGGGCCCCAGCCGCCCGCCACGCCCTGCGTGTTGCCGCAGATGGCGTAGAGCGCCTTGCCGGCCGTCCTCTTCGCAGGGGATGAGGCGGTCTTGCCGGTCCTGGCTGTGGCTGTTCGGGATGTCGGGCCAGGTCAGGCCGGCCGCCGGGCCGGAGGCAGCCCCCGCGCCAGCCTGCCCCGGCCTGCCCCGGCCCGGCCCGGCCCGGGCCGGGGCGGAGCAGGGCGCCGCCGCGCGTGGCCGGGATGCCGGGGCCGCACCGCATGGGCCTGCACGCCATGCGGGATTTCCGCAGGACGATCTGCGCATTGCGCGCAGATTCTTGCCGCGCCCCGGAATGGCACTATGTTCGCCCCTTCCTGTCTGCGGAGACCTGTCCCTGGCCAGCCCCGGAGCCGACCGATGCAGCGCTGGCTGATCCTCGCCGACGACCTGACGGGCGCTGCGGATTGCGCGGTGTCCTTCGCGCGCCGCGGCCATGCCGCCGCCGTGGCCTGGGGCCCGGCAGGAATCGCGGAGGAGACGGTGCTGGCCATCGACGCCGACAGCCGGCGCCTCCCGCCCACGCAGGCGGCGGCGCGCCACGCCGCGCTCCTGGCGGCGCCGCCGGGCCCGGGCGCCGCCCTCTACAAGAAGATGGATTCCACCCTGCGCGGGCAGCCGGCGGCGGAACTGGCGGCCAGCCTCGCCACGCTCCGCGCCGCCGGGCGGCCGGCCCTGGCGGTGGTCTCGCCCGCCTTCCCCGCCACAGGCCGCACCATGGAGGATGGGCGCGTCCGGCTGCAGGGCGCGCCGCTGGAAGCCTCGCCCCTCTGGCGGCGGGACCACACCTACCCCGATGCCGATCTGCGCGCCGTGCTGGAAGGGGCGGGGATGACCACGGCGTTGCTGCCGCTCGCCGCCCTGCGCGCCGAGCCCGGCGCGGCGGCGCGGGCGGTGCGCGCGGCGCTGGAGGCCGGCCAGGATGCGCTGGTCTGCGACGCGGCCACCGAGGCGGATCTCGCCACCATCGCCCGCGCCACCCTGCCGCTGGCGGGGTCCGTCATCTGGGTGGGCTCGGGCGGGCTCGCGGCGGCCCTGGCCGGGGCCCTGCCCATGGGGCATGCGCCGCCGCCTTCGCTCCCGCCGCCGCGCCGCACCGGGCTGCTGCTGGTGGTGGGCAGCATGGCCGAGGCCTCCCGCGTCGCGGCGGCGGAGGCCCTGGCGGCGGGAGGGCTGCGCCGCTTCGGCCTGGCACCCGCGCTGCTGCGCGCCGGGCCTGGGGAATGGGCCGGGACCGCCGGTGCCATCGCCGCCACCATCGCCGCCGGCGAGGACGCGCTGGCCATCATCGAGGAGGAGCCGGGCGCCGATCTGCGCCAGGGGGCAGCGTTGGCCGAGGCGCTGGCGGCGCTGTTGCGCCCGGCGGGGCTGGCCGCCGGCGGCCTCTTCGCCACGGGGGGCGAGACCGCCCGCGCGCTGCTCGCGCATCTTGGCGTCCACAGCATCCGCCTGCTGGAGGAGATCGCCCCCGGAGTGCCGCTCGGCCTCGCCCGGGGCGGCCGCGCCACGCCCGTCATCACCAAGGCGGGCGGCTTCGGCGGCGCACAGACCATCGGCCATGCGCGGCAGCGCCTGCGTGCCTGGCTGCAGCAGGAGGCTCAGGCATGACCACCGCGAACGACACCCGCCCGATCATCGCCATCACCATGGGTGATGCCTCTGGCGTCGGCCCCGAGATCATCATGAAGGCGCTGGCGCGGGCGGATGTCCACGCGCTCTGCCGGCCGCTGGTGGTGGGGGACGCCACCCGGCTGCGCGAGGCGGGGGCCATCACCGGCACCGGCCTCGCCGTCGCTGCGCGCGCCGCCCCGGCCGAGGCGCGCTTCGCCCGCGGCACGGTGGATTGCATCGACCTCGGCCTGATCCCGGCCGGGCATCCCTTCGGCCAGCTCTCGCCCGTCTCGGGGGAGGCGGCCTACCGCTACATCGAGCGCGCCACGCGGCTGGTCGAGGCGGGGGAGGCGGATGCCATCTGCACCGCGCCGCTCTCGAAGGAGGCGCTGCACGCCGCCGGGCACAAATATCCGGGCCACACCGAGCTGCTGGCGCATCTGACCGGCACGCCGGAGGTGTCGATGATGCTGGTGGCGCCGAAGCTGCGCGTCATCCACGTCACCACGCATATCGGGCTGATGGATGCCATCCGGAAGATCGAGCCCGGGCTGGTGGAGCGCGTCATCGCGCGCGGGCACGCGACGCTGGTGAAAGCAGGCATCGCCGAGCCGCGCATCGGCGTCTGCGGCATCAACCCGCATGCGGGCGAGAACGGGCTGTTCGGCCAGGGCGAGGAGGAGGAGAAGATCATCCCCGCCGTGCGGGCATGCCGGGCGAAGGGCTGGAAGGTCGATGGCCCGCTGCCGGCGGACACGCTGTTCTTCCGCGCCGCTCGTGGCGATTTCGACCTCGTCGTCGCCATGTACCACGACCAGGGCCATGCCCCGGTGAAGGTGATGGGGCTGGAGGCGGGGGTGAACATCACCGTGGGCCTGCCGGTGATCCGCACCTCGGTGGACCATGGCACGGCCTTCGACATCGCCGGCCAGGGCATCGCCGACGAGGGCAGCCTGGTCGAGGCGCTGCGCCAGGCCTCGGAACTGGCGCCGAGGCGCGGCGCCTGAGGCGCCCCCGCGCGCCCGTTCCCTTCCACGGCGATCTGCTCCGGGAGCCTGCCATGCGACAGAGACGCGCGCGCCAGGATTCGATCCTGGCCGCGATCGCCGCCGGCGAGGCGGATGTGGACCGCCTCGCGGCGCGCTTCGCCGTCTCGCCCTCCACCATCCGGCGTGACCTGCAGCACCTCTCGGCGCGCCGCGCCGTGGCCCGCACCTATGGCGGCGCGATCCTGGCCCCGCCGCTGCCCGAGCAGAGCCTCGGCACGCGGGAGGCATCGAACGGCGCCGCCAAGGCCGCCATCGCCGCGGCGGCGCTGGCCCGCATCCGGGATGGCGAGACGCTGATCCTGGATGGCGGCTCCACGGTCGCGGCGCTGGGGCGACTGCTGCGCGGGCGGCGGCTGCGCGTCATCACCGGGAACCTGCCGCTGATCCCGCTGCTGGCCGGCGAGCCGGGGATCGAGCTGATCGTGCTGGGCGGGGTGGTGCGGCCGCTCAGCATGGGCACCACGGGCCCCCTGGCCGAGCAGGCGCTGCGGCAGATGACCGCCGACAAGGCATTCACCAGCGCCGACGGGGTGGTGGCGGAGCGCGGCCTGTGCGAGGCGACGCTGGAGCAGACGGCGCTGAAGGCGCTGATGACGGCGCAGGCGGCCGAGGTGTTCGTGCTGGCCGATGCCACCAAGCTGGGCCGCGCCGGGCAGCCCTGCTGGACACCGCTGCGGCCGGGCTGGCACCTGGTGACCGACGCGCCGGCGGCGGCCTGCGCCGCCTTCCTGGCGGGCGGGCTGCGCATCCTCCCCGCCGCATGACCGATCTCGCGGCCTATGGCGGCCTGTTCCTGGCCGCGCTGGTGGCGGCCACCATCCTGCCCGCGCAGTCGGAGGCGCTGCTGGTGGGGCTGCTGCTGGGCGGGGAGCACCCGGCGGTGCTGCTGGTGCTCGCGGCCAGCCTGGGGAATGTCGCCGGCTCGGCGGCCAACTGGTGGCTCGGGCGCTCGCTGGAGCGCTTCAAGGGCCGCCGCTGGTTCCCGGTCTCCGCGGCGGGGCTGGCGCGGGCGCAGCGCTGGTTCGGCCGCTTCGGCCTCTGGTCGTTGCTGCTGGCCTGGGTGCCGGTGGTGGGCGATCCCCTGACGGTCGTTGCAGGGGTCCTGCGTGTGCCGTTCTGGCGCTTCTTGCTCCTGGTGGCGCTGGGCAAGGTGGGGCGCTACGTGCTGCTGGCCTGGGCGAGCATCGGCCTCGGTTGAGAGCGGGGCGGACAGGCCGCGGCTTTTCGCGCGGAGCGGGTAAAAATGACCTACACCCTTCTCCGAGATTGTCACAGCGTAAGCGTTGCTCTACCAAACCATCCATGGAGCGTGAGCGGCCTGCGCCGTCCCTTTGCGGTGGGGCTACACCGGCATTCCGAGAGAAGCGAACCCGCCACGCCACGCTGCGGGCGCGGCTCTGCTTGACCAGAACCTGCCGGTGAAGCGGGCGCAACATCTCGTCCTGGTGGCGGCGGTGCTGGTGCCAGCCAGCGTGTTCGCCATAGCCGCCTGGTGGAACCGCGCGGAAGTGCTGCGGGAGGGTAGCGACGCCATGGCCCGGAGCGCCGCGGTGCTGCACGAGCACGCCGCCAAGGTGTTCGACACGGCCGAGCTGATCCTGACCCAGGCGGAGCAGCATGTCGGGGGGATGGAGCCGGAGGCGATCGCCGCGCCCGGCGTCAGCGATTACCTGAGCCAGCTCGCCGCGCCGCTGGAGCAGATCGTCTCCATCTGGGTGGCGGATGAGCAAGGGAAGGTGCTGGCCGGCAGCCAGCCTTGGGACCGCAACGTCAGCATTGCCGGCCGGGACTTCTTCCTGGGCGCGAGGGAGCAGGGCGCGCCCGGCACCTATGTCAGTGCGCCCTTCGTCGGCCGCGCCACGCAGGAGGCATCCTTCGCGCTCAGCCGGCCCCGCCTGACGCCGGAGGGCCGCTTCATCGGCACGCTGCACGTGGCGATGAGCCCGACCTATTTCGCGCAGTTCTACAAGGAGACGGTGCCGCCCTTCCTGCGCTATGCGGCGCTGGTGCGGCTGGATGGCACCATCCTCGCCCACCATGCCGCGCCGGGGCGCTCCATGCCGCTCGCCCGCTTCCCGGCGGGCGGCCCCTTCCAGCAGGCGGTGAGCCGCAATCCGGATGGGAGGGTGGCCATGGCCATCTCCCCGCATGACGGGGTGGAAGCGGTCTTCGCCTACCGGCGCATCAGGAACCAATCCGCCTTCGTCGCCCTGCGGGCCGATGTCAGCAGCCTGCTGGAGCGCTGGCGGCGCAACATGATCGCCTATGGCACCGTGGCCGGCGTCGCCTCCCTGACCCTGCTGGCCACCGCGGGCATCGCCATACGCCGCACCCAGGCGGAGCGGGTGGCGCTGCAGCGCGTGGCGGAGGAGAGCGAGCGCCGGCTGGCGATGGAGGAGCGGCTGCGGCAGGCGCAGAAGCTGGAGGCGCTGGGCCAGCTCGCCGGCGGCGTGGCGCACGACTTCAACAATGCCGCGGCGGTGATGCTCGCCGGCATCACGCTGCTGGAGAAGCGCCATGGCGCCGCCCTGCAGCAGCAGGAGCCGGAGGCGGCCTATCTGCTCGCCGGCCTGCGCGAGGGCGCGGGGCGGGGTGTGGCGGTGGCGCGGCGGCTGCTGGCCTTCGTCCGGCGCGAGGGGCTGCGCGCCGCGCCCATCGTGCCGCTCTCGCTGCTGGAGGAGGTCCGGCAGGTCGTCACCCCCACGCTGGGGGCGGGCCAGGTGACCCTCTCGGTGCAGGCCGGGCCGGACCTGCCGCCGCTGCTGGCCGACCGCGGGCAGCTGGTGACGGTGCTGATCAACCTCGTGCTGAATGCACGCGATGCGATGCCGCAGGGCGGCCGGCTGGTGATGAGCGCAAGGCTGGCCGGGGCAGGCGACCCGCCGCCGGACGCCGCCGATCCTTCCCGCGCGGCACTGCCAGAGCTTTCGCAGAGGCAGTTCATCCGCCTGGATGTGACCGATACCGGCCTGGGCATGGACAGTGAGACGCTGGCCCGCGCCACCGAGCCCTTCTTCACCACCAAGCCCCCGGGCCAGGGAACCGGGCTGGGTCTGGCCATGGCCTTTTCCTTCGCCGGCCAGTCCGGCGGCGCGCTGGCGATCCGCAGCCAGCCGGGGCAGGGCACCACCGTCTCGCTTTGGCTGCCCAGCACCAGGATGGATTCTCCGTTGGCCTGAAAGGCCCTGATTCGATCCATAAGGTTGCGTGAGGGGAAAAAACCGTCAGCTCCGCCAATTTTTTCGGGCAGGGGATGCCGGGCCCGCGCCCCCGCCGCCCGAAGGGGCTGCGTGAAAGCGGCGCGGACGGCACCGCGCCGGCAGGGACGCTGAAATGATGGAGGCTGGTTTACCGGCCTGTAACCTATGCTTTTCCTCCCCGGCGCGGCATCGGGCCACCTGCGAGGGCGGCAGGGCAGAGGCCCCATCCTTTCAGCGCCAGCAATCCAGGTTCAGGGCCGAAAGCCACCTGGGGTTGAAAAATATCCGGGAATATTCGGAAAATCGGAGTTCATATTTCGATAAATTCTCGTCGGGAAAAGAGATTTCCCGAGAACTGAAAGATGTCGTTGGTTTCATGCGCGAACGCACGATCCGGTGCGCTCGACACAATGTGAGAAATAATCTAGGGCTTCGGCATTCCCGGATGCCTGCAAAAAAGCGCGGGCATGATCGGGAGAGCGCCACAAGACCGGACGCTTCCGGACTTTCCTTTGCATGACAGAGGAATTCGGGACTCCGGCGACGCTTGACAGGATTCAAGATGACCCTTCTCGGCGTGTACGTCGGAAATGAGCCTTCGCAGCTCAACAATTTCGAGAAATGGCTGGGGCGCGATGTGGATGTCGTCCACGCCGTCGTCGGCGGTGCCAACTGGAAAGACTTCACCAACAGCGCCGAGTGGATGGCGGAGCGCCTGTGGAACAATGCCGGGCGCGACCCCTTCTGGTCGGTGCCGCTGATCACCTATGACGGTGCCACGCTGGAGAAGGCCGCCTCGGGCCAGTACAACCAGTATTACCGCGAGGTCGCGCAGACCCTGGCGGGGGCGCAATCCGGCAACGACCCGATCTATGTGCGCACCGGCTGGGAGTTCAACGGCGGCTGGTTCCCCTGGAGCGCGATCGGCAAGGAGGAGGCGTTCAAGGAAGCCTTCCGCGAGTTCGTGGACACCTTCCGCTCCGTGTCGGACCGCTTCAAGTTCGAGTGGAACGTCAACGAATCCTACGGCGGCATGGATCCCTCCAGGGCCTATCCGGGCGACGGCTATGTCGACATCGTCGGCATGGATTTCTACTGGAACACCCAGTTCGCCGACCGCGATCCGGCCAAGGCCTGGAACAACGTCGTCAACCAGAAGTACGGGCTTAAGTGGCACCAGGACTTCGCGGACGCGCACGGCAAGCCCACGGCCTATTCCGAATGGGGCGTGATGACCGACGCCGCCAGCCCCTTCGTCAAGGCCGCCAAGGCGTGGTTCGATAGCCACGACGTGGTCTACCATGCCTACTGGGATTCCAACTCGTCCTTCCCAGGCAAGATCTCGGACAACAGCGACCCGACGACGGGCGCCACGTTCCGCTCGATGTTCTCCGGCAAGACGGTGGATCAGCCGGAGTGGAACGACAAGCCTGATCAGCCCGTGCCCGAGGCGCCCGCCGATTCACCGGATGCCGGTTCACCGGATGAAGGCAACACGGCCGGGAACGATGGCGAGGCCGCTCCGGGTGGCGCCGCCGCGTCCGACGCGCCCACCCGGCAGGCCTGGGGCACGCGTGGCCAGGACACCTGGTTCGGCACCGATGCGAACGACAAGTACTTCTCCCTGGGTGGCGGCGACGCCATGCATGGCGGCAAGGGTGACGACACCTACGAGGTCTCCAGCGCCGGCGACCGTGCCATCGAGAAGGCGGGCGAGGGGGTGGACAGCGTCCTGACCTGGCTCTCCGCCTACACCCTGCCCGAGCATGTGGAGAACCTGACCTTCTTCGGCACCGGCTGGTCGCAGGGCACAGGGAACTGGCTGGACAACATCATCATCGGCAATGACAGCCAGAACCGGCTGAACGGCGCCGGCGGCAACGACATCCTGACCGGAGGCGGCGGGCGTGACGTGTTCATCATCGGCAAGGGCGAGGGGCACGACACCATCACCGACTTCCGCCGCGGAGAGGACAGGCTGGAGCTGAAGAATTTCGGCTCCGACGTCAGCCTGTGGAACGAGGGCTCCACCTGGAGCATTCGCGCCCAGGACGGCTCCGTCACCAAGCTGACGCTCGACGGTGTCAGCAGCCTGTCGGGCAGCGACTACTACCTGGCCTGAGACAGTGCGCCAGGGGGCCGCAGGGCCCCCTGGCCGCCAACGGACCACCCGCGCTTAAAAAGACGCTCTTGTATCGAAACGTCAACATTGCCCCCTCACAAGGCGCTGGCTTTGCCATTGGCGGCGTTTTTCTCTTCTTGTGAGGCGAAAAATTTCACGCTCGCGTGAGATTGTGGTTCAACTCTTCTGTTAAATTGCCCATCGTTCGTCACTGCGAACAGGGAGGGGCAAGCGTGGCCGAGTTTTGGGCGGATTGGGGGGCGCTGGCTTATCTCGCAGCCGCGGCCTGGGCATTCTTCGAGGGCGAGACCTTTGTCATCCTGGCTTCCGCCGCCGGGCATGCGACAGGCCTGATCAATCCCTGGATCCTGATGGTCTCCGTCTGGCTCGGCTCCTTCCTGGGGGACCAACTCTGGTTCACCCTCGGCCAGCGCTACGGCATGCGCGCCGTCCGCAAGATCCCCGGCGCCGAGAAGCGGATGGCCACCGCGCTGCGCTTCCTGGACCGCTACGGCACGCTCTTCGTCCTCTCCTTCCGCTTCGTCTATGGCGTGCGCAACGTGGCCTCGGCCGCCTGCGGCATCGCCGGCATGCGGCGCATCCGCTTCGCCACGCTGAACTTCATCGCCGCCGGGCTCTGGGCCGCGTCCTTCGTCGCCGCCGGCTGGTTCCTGGTGGCTTGGCTGGGCGAGCGCTACACCAGCTACGCGCTGGCCGGCATCGGTGGCGCCGTGGTGCTCTACCTGATCTTCCGCTTCGTCCAGCACCGCCGCCGCGGCAGGGCGGCGCAGCCCGCGGCCGAGCCGCAGCCGCATCCCTTGCCGCAGGGGGGCGCCACCCTGCCGCCTGGCCCGGAGAAGGGCCGCACGCTGAACCGGCTGGCCGTCTGAGCCGGCTCAGCCGGGCAGGAGGGGCGTCATCTCCTCCTTCAGCCCTACCCCGGTGAGTTGGCGCGTCAGCGCCTCGCGCGCCAGCCAGGCCAGCTTGTCGGCCGCCACCTCATAGCCCAGCCCGCCCTGGCCATGGATGTTGGAGATGCAGTTGCGCTCCGCATCCGCCCGCCCCGGACGGGGCGCGTAGGTCACGTAGACGCCCAGGCTGTCCGCCACGCTCAGCCCCGGCCGCTCACCGATCAGCATGACGCAAAGCCGCGCCCCCAGCGCCGCGCCGATGGCGTCGCCCAGCGCCACCCGCGCCTGCCGCGCCACCACCAGCGGCGCCACGCGGTAGGGCCGCAGCCGCGCCAGCGCCGCGCGCAGCAGGGCCGGGGCGTGGCGCTGCACGGCGGTGGCGGAAAGCCCGTCGGCCAGGATGAAGGCGATGTCGTGCTCCCCCGCCGGCAGCTTTGCCGCCTCCTCCGGCGGCAGGCGGCGGCCCAGATCCGGGCGGCGCAGATAGGTGGCGCGGTCCGGTGCCGCGCTGTGCACCGCCAGGAAGGCGAGGGGCGCGAGGTCCGCCGCCAGCGCCTCCAGCTCCAGCGCCGCGTGCACCGCGTCGCGCGCCGCGGCATGGGCCATCTGGAAGGCCAGCACGTCGCGCAGCGCCAGGGCGTCGCCGGCGCGGCCCAGGCCGATGCGCGCCCGGGTGGCCATCCGCAGCCGGTCCCAGCCCGCCATCAGCCGGCCTCGACCAGCCGGGCGAGGCGGGCCGTGCCGGGGTCGAGGGCGCGCATCCGCCCCTGCGGGTCCAGCATCTCCATCCGCTCCAGCCAGGCCTCGAACTCGGGCGCCGGGCGCAGGCCGAGCAGGCCGCGCAGCGCCAGGATGTCGTGGAAGGACAGGCTCTGGTAGTTGAGCATGATATCGTCCGCCCCCGGCACGGCGATCAGGAAGTTGACGCCGGCGACGCCCAGCAGCGTCATCAGCGTGTCCATGTCGTCCTGGTCGGCCTCGGCGTGGTTGGTGTGGCAGACATCCACCCCCATCGGCAGGCCGAGCAGCTTGCCGCAGAAATGGTCCTCCAGCCCGGCGCGGATGATCTGCTTGCCGTCATAGAGGTATTCGGGGCCGATGAAGCCCACCACCGTATTGACCAGCAGCGGGCGGAATTCCCGCGCCACGGCATAGGCGCGCGCCTCCACCGTCTGCTGGTCCACGCCGTGATGCGCCTCGGCCGAGAGGGCGGCGCCCTGGCCGGTCTCGAAATACATCACGTTGTCGCCCACCGTGCCGCGCTTCAGCGAGAGCGCCGCCTCATGCGCCTCCCGCAGCAAGGCGAGGTTGACGCCGAATCCCGCATTGGCGCCCTCCGTGCCGGCGACGGACTGGAACACCAGGTCCACCGGCGCGCCGCGCTCGATCATGGCGATGGCGTTGGTCACATGCGTCAGCACGCAGCCCTGCACCGGCATGTCGTGGCGCAGCCGCAGCCGCTCCAGCATCTCGGTCAGGGCGATGCCGTTGGCGATGTTGTCGGTGGCGGGGTTGATGCCGATCACCGCGTCGCCGCTGCCGAGCAGCAGCCCGTCCAGCATGGCGGCGGCGATGCCCCGCGGGTCGTCCGTCGGGTGGTTGGGCTGCAGCCGGCTGGCCAGCCGTCCCTCCAGCCCGATCGTGTTGCGGAAGGCGGTGACGACGCGGCACTTCCGGGCCACCGCGATCAGGTCCTGGTTGCGCATCAGCTTGGAGACGGCGGCCACCATCTCCGGCGTCAGCCCCGGCGCCAGGGCGGCGAGGAAGGCGGCATCCGTCTCATGCGCCAGCAGCCGGTCGCGCAGGCCGCCCACCGTCAGGTGGCGGATGGGCGCGAAGGCGGTGGCGTCATGCCGGTCGATGATCAGCCGCGTCACCTCGTCCTGCTCGTAGGGGATCAGCGCCTCGTTGAGGAAGGCATCCAGCGGCAGCTCGGCCAGCGCCATGCGGGCGGCGACGCGCCGCGCGTCGCTCGCCGCCGCGATGCCCGCCAGCTCGTCGCCCGAGCGGCGGGGGGAGGCGGCGGCGAGCAGGGCCTTGAGATCCTCGAAGCGGTGGCGCTCGCCACCGGCCAGGCTGGTGCGGGTCGTCATGCGCGGCCTCCTCCGGCGGCATGCTGCCACGGCCGGCGCCCGGGGCGCATCCCCTTGGTGCATCCCCCTGGTGCACCCCTTGGGCGCGCGGGCGCCTCACGCCGGCTCGGTCTCCGGCGGCGTGGCGTCGCCCTCTCCGAGTGCCCGTTGCAGCAGCACGGAATCCAGCCACCGCCCATGTTTGCGGCCGACGCTGCGCAGCGTGCCGACCAGGGTGAAGCCCATCGCCTCGTGCAGCCGGATGGAGGCGATGTTGTCGCTGTCCCCCACCACGGCGATCATCTGCCGGGCGCCCCGCGCCGTGCAGGCCTCGAGCAGCGCGCCGAGCAGCAGCCGGCCCAGGCCGCGCCCCGCGGCATCGGCGCGCACATAGATGGAGTTCTCCACCGTGTCCCGGTAGGCGGCGCGGGGGCGGTAGGGGCCGGCATAGGCGTAGCCCAGCACCGCGCCATCCTGCTCCGCCACCAGATAGGGCATGCCCTGCGCCAGGATGGCGGCGAAGCGGCGGCGCATCTCGGGCAGGTCGGGTGGCGCCGTCTCGAAGGAGGCGCAGCCCTGCCGCACATGGTGGCCATAGATGGCCGTGATGGCGGGCAGGTCGGCCTCGGTGGCGGGGCGCAGCAGGGTGGCGGCAAGGGTGGTGCTCATGGTGCTGTCCGGCAATGCAATCCTCGCGCCAGGGTGCGGCCGGGCCGCGCGGGGGCCAAGAAAATCTTTCTGATACGCCGCATTCGGATCACATTGCCTTATGGCTGCCCCGACCCTGCGCCAGCTCCGCGCCTATCTCGCCATCGTCGAAGCCGGCAGCGTCTCGCTGGCCGCCCGCTCCCTGGGCCTCACCCAGCCGGCGCTGAGCCAGCAATTGCGGGAGCTGGAGCGGCTGCTCGGCTTGCGGCTGCTGGACCGGGCGGGCGGCCGCTCCCTGCCCACCGCGGCCGGGCAGGCGCTGCTCGGCCCCGCCCGGCAGGCGATCGAGGCAGCCGAGGCGGTGTCCGCCGCCGCCGCCCGGCATCGCGGCGGGCTGGCCGGACGGGTGCGGCTCGGCACCGGCGCCTCGGCCTGCATCCACCTGCTGCCGCCCGTGCTGGCGGCGGTGAAGCGGGCGCATCCCGGGCTGGAGATCGTGGTGGCCACGGGCAATTCGGCCGAGATGGTGCGGCGGGTGGAGGAGGGGGCGCTGGGCCTGGCGCTGGTGACGCTGCCCGCCGGCGGCAGCCGTGCCCTGCAGGTGACGCGGCTGCGCGCCGACCCGCAGCTCGCCCTGCTGCCGGAGGCCATGGCGCCCGCCGCCGCCGCGCTGCGCCCGGCGGAACTGGCCCGCCTGCCGCTGATCCTCTATGAATCGGGCGGGACCAGCCGGCGGCTGGTCGATGCCTGGTTCGCCCGTGCCGGCCTGGCGCCGCGCCCGCTGATGGAGCTGGGCAGCGTGGAGGCGATCAAGGGACTCGTGGCGGGCGGGCTGGGGGCTTCGGTGGTGCCCTCCCTCGCGGTGCCGGTGGCGCCGCCGGGCACGGTGCTGCGGCCATTGCGCCCCGCCTTGCCGCGCGAGCTGGGCCTGGTGCTGCGGCGGGAGAAGATCCGCGAGCACGGGCTGCGCGTGCTGCTGGAGGGGCTCCAGGCCCTGCGCGCCACGCCGCCCGTTCTCCAGGGCCAAGGGGAGGCTCAGGGGGAAGCGCCGGGCGCAACCGGCCCGGCGAGCATGGCATTCACACGACGGCCCGGCACCTCCGCGCCGGGGACAGGGGATCTTCCGTGCCTGGATTGCAAAGACTGACCTGCTGGCTGGCGGCGGCGCTGCTTGGCCTGGGCCTGGGGCTGCCCCTGGCGGCCCGCGGCCAGGGCGCGCCCGCCGCGCCGGCCACCACCGCCCCCGCCACCAACACCCCCGCCGCGCCCGACCCGGTGGCCGCCCTCGACGGCATCCTGGGCACGCTGCGCAACGACGCCGAGCGCGCCGCCTTCGTCGGCCAGCTCGAACAGCTGCGCGCCAGCCTCGCCGCGCGTGGCCAGGGCAGCGCCGATGGCACCGCCGCCGACGGCACCACCCCGGCCGGAGCCGCCGCCCCCGCCGAGCCGCCGCCGGAGGCCGGGCTGCTGGGCGCGGTGGCGGCCGGGCTGACCGATGTGGGGCAGTCGGTGCGGGAGCAGGTGGAAGGCGGCGCCCTGGGGCACCGGCTCACCGCCGCCGGCGAGCAGTTGGCCGGCCGGCTGGGCACCGCCTGGCGTGATGGCGACCTGTGGCACTTCGTGCTCTGGGCCGGCGCCGGCTGGGGGCTGGCGGCGGCGCTGCTCTACGGGCTTTCGGCCCTGGGCTGGCTGCGGCCGCGCCGCGACGCCGAGCGCTTCCAGCCCGAGAGCCGCGCCGCGCTGTGGCGCACCGCCGGCCTCGAGGCGGCCCGCCGGCTGGCGCCGCTGCTGCCGGCGGCGCTGGTGATCTTCGGCTGGCAGGCCATGGTGCCGGGCGGCTGGCAGGAGGCGCGGCTGTTCCTGGCAGTGGCCACGCCCTTCCTGCTGGGCGCGCTGGTCTGGCGGCTGGGGCATCCGCTGTTCTTCCTGCTGGGCCCGCTGCGCGGCTGGCAGATCGCCCGCTACGCGCGGCGGCGCGTGCTGCCCTGGCTGGTGGCGCTGGCCGCCCTGGCCGCCGCCAGCTCCAACCTGCGCGACGCCGAGCTGCGCTGGATCATCGGGCCGGATGCGGCCCTGCTGGCCGGGCTGGCGCTGGATGCGGCGCTGGTGGTCGTCTCCATCCTGTTCGTGCTGCGCCGCCGCCGCGCCGTGCGCCGCCTGCTGCTGGACAGCCGCGACGAGGCGGCCACCGGCAAGGGCGGCACGCTGCGCGCCGTGGGCCGCACCGTGGCCGACAACTGGCACTTCCTGGCGCTGATCCTGGTGGCGGGGCACATCATCTCCCGCCTGCTGGGGCTGGGGCAGGGCTCCTTCCTCGGCCGCGCGCTGCTCACCATCGGGCTGATCGTGCTGGTCATGGCCGTCACCTTCGCGCTGTCGGGCATGCTGGGGCGCATGGTGTCGGGCATGCAGCAGGGCCGCGGCGGCCTCGTCCGGCAGTTGCAGGGGCGCTATCTCGGCCTGCTGCGCCGCCTGCTGCGCGTGGTGGCGGGCGTGCTGGTGGTGGCGCTCTGCCTGCGGCTGTGGAACTTCGACGTGTTGGCCTGGATCAGCGGCGGCATCGGCTTCGCCATCTTCCGCCCCATCGCCTCCATCGCGGTGGCGGTGCTGGTGGGCTGGGTCATCTGGATCACGCTGGACACGGCGGTGGAGCACGCGCTGCTGCCGAGCGACGCCAGCGGCCGCCCGCGCGACCACAGCACCCGCGCCCGCACCCTGCTGCCGATGCTGCGCAACTTCGCCTTCGTCGTGCTCTGCGTGCTCACCGTCATCGCGGTGATGAGCAATCTCGGCATCAACGTGGCGCCGCTGCTGGCGGGTGCCGGCGTCGTCGGCCTGGCCATCTCCTTCGGCGCGCAGCAGCTGGTGCAGGACGTCATCACCGGCCTGTTCATGCTGATCGAGGACACCATCGCCATTGGCGACACGATCGACACCGGCGACCGCGCGGGGGTGGTGGAGAGCGTCACCATCCGCACCGTGCGCATCCGCGACGGCGAGGGCGCGCTGCACACCATTCCCTTCAGCCAGATCAAGGCGATGAAGAACCGCTCGCGCGGCTTCGGCGTCTACACGGTCAAGGTGGTGGTGGGCTACGACGCCGATCTGGACCGCGTGATGGAGATCATGACCGAGGTGGGCGAGGCGCTGCGGGCCGACCCTGAGTTCGGCCCCAACATGCTGAGCGGCCTGCAGATCTGGGGCGTGGACCAGTTCACGCCGGAGGGCATCACCATCATGGGCGGGCTGCGCACCCGCGCGCAGCAGCAATGGGGGGTGGGCCGCGCCTTCAACCTGCGGCTGAAGCAGCGCTTCGACCGCGAGGGCATTCCGCTGACGCCGCCGCGCCCCTCCCTCCTGCTGCCCTCCCGCGCGGCCTGGCCGGAGCCGGAGACGGGGCCGGACTCCGGCACCGAGGCCCGGCAGCCGGGCTGAGGCTTCAGCCCTGGCCGGGCGCCCCGGCGGCGGACAGCCAGCGCGCCGCGCCCTGGCCGGCCCGGAGCCCGGTGGCGAAGCAGGCCTGCAGGAGGTAGCCGCCGGTCGGCGCCTCCCAGTCCAGCATCTCGCCGGCGGCGAACAGGCCGGGGCGCTCCCGCAGCATCAGCCACGCGTCCAGCGCCGCCAGGGAGAGGCCGCCGGCCGAGGAGATGGCCCGCTCCAGCCCCTGCGGCGCCACCAGCCGCAGGGGCAGCGCCTTTAGCAAGGCGGGCAGCGCCTCGGGCGCGGCGCCGCCATGCAGGGCCTCCTGCACCAGCCCGATCGAGACCGGCGGCAGCGCCAGCGCCTTGCGCAGGAAGGTGGAGAGCGACTGGCCCCGGCGCGGCGCCGAGAGCCGGCGTGCCACTTCCTCGGCCGGGAGGTCCGGCCGCAGGTCGAGCCGCGGCACCGCCACGCCATCGGCCGCGATGGCCTCGCGCAGCGGGGCGGAGAGGGCATAGATCGCGCCGCCCTCGATGCCGTCGCGGGTGATCACCGCCTCGCCGCGCACGGCGCGGTCCCCGAAGTGCAGGGCGATGCGCTTCAGCGGCGTGCCGGCATGGCGCGCGGCGAAGACGTCCGACCACGGGACGCGGAAGCCCATATTGGCCGGGCGGAGTGGCGCCACCGGCAGGCCGGCCAGCGCCGGAACCCAGCTTCCATCCGCCCCGAGGCGCGGCCAGGAGGCGCCGCCCAGCGCCAGAACCGTGGCCGTGGGGCGCGGCACCGAAGGGCCGGCGGGCGTGTGGAAGCGCAGCGCGCCATCCGGCGCGAAGCCCTGCCAGTCATGCCGCGTCCGGATCTCCACGCCCTGTGCGGCGAGCCGCGCCAGCCAGGCGCGCAGCAGCGGCGAGGCCTTCATGGCGCGCGGGAACACCCGGCCGGAGCTGCCGGTGAAGACGGGCTGGCCCAGCGCCTCCGCCCAGCGCATCAGCGCCTCGGGCGGGAACGCCTCGATGAGCGGCGCGAGAGGCCGCGCCGCCGCGCCGTAGCGGGCGATGAAGGCGGGCAGCGGTTCGGTGTGGGTGAGGTTCAGCCCGCCGCGCCCCGCCATCAGGAACTTTCGCGCCACGGAGGGCATCCGGTCGAACACCACCACGCGGTGTCCGGCCTGGGCGAGGGTCTCGGCGGCCATCAGCCCGGCCGGCCCGGCCCCGAGCACGGCGGCCCAGGGGGAGGAGATTTCATTCAGCACGCCCGCCTTATAGCGGATCGGGGAGGGTGGGGCAGCGCATGCCTCGCCCGCGCATGGCGCGGCATCCGGGGGCAGCGCGGCCAGCCTTTCTCCTGTATTTTGCCCGGCGGCAGCGCGCCCGCCGGCGCCCGACCCCTGCCGCCCCATCAGAACCGCAGAGTATCTCCCCCGCGATGACGCTTCCCATTCCCGCCGGCCCGAGCCAGGACATCCAGAGCCGGGACACGCAGAGCCTGGCCAGGCTGCGCACCGACCATGTGCTGACGCTGACCTGCGCCAACCGCCCCGGCATCGTCGCCGCGGTGGCGACGGCGCTGTTTGAGGCGGGCGGCAACATCCAGGAGGCGCAGCAATTCGACGACACCGCCACCGGCCGCTTCTTCATGCGGGTGGTGTTCGACGTGCCGCCGGAGGCGGAGGCGGCGGCGCTGCGCGCGGCGGTGCAGCCGGTGGGCGAGCGCTTCGGCATGCAGTGGACGCTGCGCGAGCGCGCCGCGAAGCGCCGGGTGATGCTGCTGGTGAGCCGGTTCGACCACTGCCTGGCCGACCTGCTCTACCGCTGGCGCATCGGCGAGCTGCCGATGGAGCTGACCGGCATCGTCTCCAACCATCCGCTGGAGACCTATGCGCATCTCGACTTCACCGGCGTGCCCTTCCACCACCTGCCGGTGACGCGCGCCACCAAGATGGAGCAGGAGGCGGAGATCTGGCGCCTGTTCCAGGAGACGCGCTCCGACCTGATGGTGCTGGCGCGCTACATGCAGGTGCTGTCGGACGGGCTTGCGGCGAAGCTGCCGGGGCGCTGCATCAACATCCACCACTCCTTCCTGCCCGGCTTCAAGGGCGCGCGCCCCTACCACCAGGCGCATGCGCGCGGCGTCAAGCTGATCGGCGCCACCGCGCATTTCGTGACGGCCGACCTCGACGAGGGGCCGATCATCGAGCAGGACGTGGAGCGCATCAGCCACCACGACACGGCCGAGGACCTCGTCCGCAAGGGGCGGGACATCGAGCGCCGCGTGCTGGCCCGCGCCATCACCTTCTTCCTGGAGGACCGCGTGATCCTCAACGGCAACAAGACGGTCGTGTTCACCGGCTGAAGCGCGCCCGGTAGGCCGCCGGGCTGCTGCCCAGCGCGGCGCGGAAATGGTGCCGCAGCGCCGCGGCGGTGGCGAAGCCGCTGGCCTCCGCCACCGCCTGCACCGGCAGGCGGCCGGTCTCCAGTAGTTCCCGCGCCCGGGCGAGGCGCTCGGCCAGCAGCCAGGCGCCGGGGCTCTGGCCGGTGGCGGCACGGAAATGCCGGTGCAGGCCGCGCGGGCTCAGCGCCGCGGCGGCGGCGAGCCGGCCGATGTCCCACGGCTCGGCCAGGCTGGCGCGCACCGCGTCCAGCAGCGGGCCGAGGCGGTGGCCGCCGGCGCGCTCCCGTGGCACGGGCCGCTCCACATACTGCGCCTGCCCGCCCTGCCGGTGCGGCGGCACGACCAGGCGCCGCGCCACGCTGTTGGCCACGGCCGCGCCCCAGTCCCGCCGCACCAGGTGCAGGCAGAGATCGAGCCCCGCCGCGCTGCCGGCGGCGGTCAGCACCATGCCCTCGTCCACATAGAGGACGTCCGGCACCACGCGCAGGCCGGGGTGGCGGGCCGCCAGCGCCGCGGCATGGTGCCAGTGGGTGGTGGCGCTGCGGCCTTCCAGCAGCCCGGCCGCCGCCAGCACGAAGGCGCCGGAGCAGAGCGAGAGCAGCCGCGCCCCGCGCGCCGCCGCCGCCCGCAGCGCCACGGCCAGGTCCTCGGGCACCGGCGCATCGATGCCGCGCCAGCCGGGGATGACGATGGTGCCGGCCTGCTCCAGCAGCGCCATCCCGCCATCGGCCAGCACCCGCACGCCGCCGGTGGCGCGCAGCGGCCCCGGCTCGATGGCGGCGACGGCGAAGCGGTACCAGTCCGGCTCCAGCTCCGGGCGGGGCAGGCCGAACACCTCCACCGCGCAGCCGAACTCGAAGGTGCAGAGCCCGTCATAGGCCAGCAGCACGACGAGGCGGTTCCGGGGCGGGGCGGGGTTTGGCACGATCTCGACGATAGGTGGCATCCCGGCCACTCACCAGCCCCGGCGCGGCGGGCGCAGCATGGCCGGGCCATGCGATCCAGCAGAGGAGCCGAGGATGCCCAGCCCCGTCGCCGCCATACCCGCCGCCGCGCCCGAGGAGGCGGCCGCGCATTTCGCCCGGCGTCTGGCGTTCGAGACCGACTGCGCCGACGTCCACGCCGCCCTGCGGGCGGGTGCTGCGGATTTCGTGCTGCTCGACGTCCGCGGCCCGGGCGCCTTCGCGCGCAGCCATGTGCCGGGGGCGGTGAACCTGCCGCATGCGCGGATCGACGCGGCGGCGCTGGAAGCCTGGCCGGCGGAGACGCTGTTCGTCGCCTACTGCGCCGGCCCGCACTGCAACGGGGCGGATCGCGCGGCGCTGCGCCTCGCCCGGCTGGGGCGGCGGGTGAAGCTGATGCTGGGCGGCATGACCGGCTGGGCGGATGAGGGCTTCGCCTTCGCCGAAGGCGCGGGCTGAGCCGCGCCGCCCCTCACTCCAGCCGCACGCGCGGGGTGCTGGCACGGCGCAGCAGGTCGGAGGCCCAGAACAGCAGCGAGCGCCAGAAGCCGTGCAGCGCCAGCTGGTGCTGGCGGTAGAGCGAGGCATAGCTGATCTGGGCGATGCGGCCCTGGATGAAGGTGCCGCCGCCCAGCAGCCCGCGCCGGCCCAGGCTGCCGAAGGCGTTGTAGTGGCCGATGGCCACCAGCGCCCCGCGGTGCTGGTAGTCGAACTCCGGCAGGGGCCTGCCTTCCAGCAGGGCGGGAATGGCGCGCGCCAGATGCTTCGCCTGCTGCTGCGCCACCTGCGCCGTGGCGCCGAGCGGGCGCTCCTGGCCGGGGAGGGTGAGGGCGGCGCAATCGCCCATGGCGAAGATGGCGTCGTCCCGCGTGGTCTGCAGCGTCGGGCGCACCACGAGCTGGGCGTTGCGCTGGCTTTCCAGCCCGTCCAGCTCGTGCAGGAAGGCAGGCGCGGCCACGCCGGCCGCCCAGACCTTCAGCCTGGCGGGCACGCGCCGGCCATCCTTCAGGTTCAGCCCCTCGGCATCCACCGAGACCACCTGCGCGCCGGTCAGCACCACGGCCTTCTGCCGCTCCAGCTCCTGGCGCGAGGCCTCGGCCACGCGCTCGGGCAGGGCGCCCAGGATACGCGGCGCGGTCTCCACCAGGGTCAGCCGCAGCCGCTCGCGCAGGCCGGGGAAGCCATAGGCGGCGGCGAGGTCGAGGGCGGTGTTGATCTCGGCCGTCAGCTCCACCCCCGTGGCGCCCGCGCCGACGATGGCGATGTCGAGCGTGGCGCCGTCCGCCGCCGCCAGGCAGCGGATCACCTCGGTGCGGAGCGCGGTGTTGAAGTCCTCCGCCTGGTTGCGGCTGTCGATGAAGTGGCAGTGCTCGCGCACGCCGGGGATGCCGAAATCATTGGCGCGGCTGCCCACGGCCAGCACCAGCAGGTCGTACTCCACGGTGCGGGGGGGCAGCACCTCGGTGCCGGCGCGGTCGCGCAGGGGGCCGAGCTGCACCTGCCGCGCCGCGCGGTCCAGCCCCACCATCTCGCCCGGCAGGTAGCGGAAGCCGTGCCGGCTGGCATGGGCAATGAAGCCGAGCTGCTCCTGCCCCGTGTCCAGCGTGCCGGCCGCCACCTCGTGCAGCAGGGGTTTCCAGATGTGGCTGGAATCGCGGTCCAGCAGCAGGATCTCCGCGCGGCCGCGGCGCCCGAGGAGGTGCCCCAGCCGTGTGGCCAGATGCACCCCGCCCGCGCCGCCGCCCACGATCACGATGCGCTTCGGCACCGCCCGGGCCGGGGCGGGCGTGACCGCGAGGGGGCGTGGCGAGGGCTCGGAGGAAGGGCCGGGCATGCGCGTATCTCCACATGGAGAAGGGGCGCCATGCAGGATGGCGCCCCTTCGTTTTCGTCCTGCTATCGGGAGGTGAACCGGCGGGGGGCGAATGGGTTGCCCCCCGCCGGCCGGGCTAATGCGCCGGGCCTCAGTGGGCCGCCGGGCCGTGCCCGCCGGCGCCGGCATGGCCCGTGCCGGCATGCTGGCCCCGGCCGAGACGGCGGTGCGTCGCCTCGCGCATCCGCTGGAACACCACGTAGAGCATCGGGATCAGGAAGATGCCGATGGTGGAGGCGGCGATCATGCCGGCGAAGACGGGGGTGGAGACCGCCCGCCGCGCCAGCATCGAGGCGCCGCTCGCCCAGACCAGCGGCACCAGGCCGAGGATGAAGGCGATCGAGGTCATCATCACGGCGCGGAAGCGCAGGCGGGCGCCCATCTCGGCGGCCTCCAGGATGGAGCGCCCGGCCTCCCGCTGTTCCTTGGCGAACTCGATGATCAGGATGCCATTCTTGGCCGCCAGCGCGATCAGCACGACGAGGCCGATCTGCGCGTAGAGGTCCATCGACAGCCCGGCGAAGGAGATCGCCCCCACCGCCGCCATCACGCCCACCACCACGGAGAGCAGCACGGGGATGGGGATGACCCAGCTCTCGTACAGCGCCACCAGGAAGAGGAAGGCGAAGAGGACCGCCAGCGCCAGGATGTAGACCGTCTGGCCCTGGGCCTGGCGCTCCTGGAAGGCGGTGCCGGTCCACTCGAAGGCGTAGCCGGCGGGCAGGGTGTTGCGGGAGATCTCCTCCATCGCCTGCAGCGCGGCGCCCGAGGAGACGCCCGGGGCCGGGCTGCCCTGGATGGTGATGGAGCGGTAGTTGTTGTAGCGCGTGATGGTCTGCGGCCCGACCACCGTGCGCACGGTGGCGATGGCGCGCAGCGGCACCATGACGCCGCGCGCGTTGCGGATCTGGATCTTCCAGAGATCCTCCTCGCTGCGCCGGTCCTGCGCCTCGCCCTGCACCAGCACCTGCCAGGTGCGGCCGTAGAGGTTGAAGTTGTTCACGAAGCTGCTGCCCAGCGTGGATTGCAGCGCCGCGAACACGTCGGTCATGGTCAGGCCCAGCGCCTGCGCCTTCTCGCGGTCGATGTCGAGGTAGAGCGAGGGGGCGCGGGCGGAGAAGGTGGAGAACACCTGGGTCAGCCGCGGGTCCTGGTTGGCGGCGGCGAGCAGCCCGCCCATCACCTGGCCGATCTGCGCCGGGTCCGCGCCTTCCAGGCTCTCCAGCTGGTACTCGAAGCCGCCGCCGGTGGACAGGCCGATGATCGGCGGCAGGTTGATCGGGATGATCTGCGCACCGCGGATCTGCTGGCTCTCCATGAAGATCCGGCCGATCAGCGCCTGCACGTTGTCGCCCGGGCCGGTGCGCTCGCTGAACTCCTTGAGCTGCACGAACATGGTGGCGGCGGAGGAGGAGTTGCTGCTGTCGAGCAGCGACAGGCCGACGATGGCGATGGCGTCGCGCACCTGCGGCAGCTCCTTCAGCCGGCGCTCCATGTCGGCCACCACCGCGCTGGTGCGCGGCTGCGCGGCGCCGTCGGGCAGCTGGAAGGCGATGATGAAGGCGCCCTGGTCCTCGGAGGGGAGGAAGCCCTGCGGCACCTTGCTGGCGAGGGTGAAGGCGCCGAAGCCGAAGGCGCCGACCAGCACGATGCTGACGATGGCCAGCCGCAGCAGCCGCCGCACCAGCCCGGCATAGCCGTCGCGCACATTGTCGATGCGCCGGCTGATCCAGCCCATGATGCCGCGCCGCTCGCCGCCATGGCGCATCAGGATGGCGCAGAGGGCGGGGGAGAGGGTCAGCGCGTTGATCGCCGAGATCACCATGGCGACCGAGATGGTCACCGCGAACTGCCGGAACAGCACGCCGGAGAGGCCGGGGATGAAGCCGATCGGCACGAAGACCGAGAGCAGCACCAGGGTGATGGCGATGATCGGCGCGGTGATCTGCGCCATCGCCTTCTTGGTGGCCTCGGCCGGGGAGAGCTCCGGCTCCTCCTCCATCACCCGCTCGACGTTCTCGACCACCACGATGGCGTCGTCGACGACGATGCCGATGGCCAGGACCATGGCCAGCAGCGAGACGGTGTTGGCCGAGTAGCCCATCACCAGCAGCACCGCGAAGGTGGTGATCAGGCTGACCGGCACCGCGATGATGGGGATGATGGTGGCGCGCAGGCTGCCGAGGAACAGGAACACCACCACGCCCACCAGCACGAAGGCCTCCACCAGGGTCTTGATGACCTCGTGGATGGTGTCGGAGACGAAGATGGTGGTGTCGAACACCGGGCGGACGGTCATGCCTTCGGGCATGCGGGCGCGCACGCGCTCCAGCGTCGCGCCCACCGCCGCGGCGGCGTTCACCGCGTTGGCGCCGGGGGCGAGGTAGATGCCGATGCCGACGCCGTCCTGGCCGTTCAGCCGGGTGCTGACGTCCTGGTTCTGCGGCCCCATCTCGACCCGCGCCACATCCCGCACCCGCAGCAGCGAGCCGTCCGGGTTGGCGCGGATGACGATGTCGCCGAACTGCTCGGGCGTGGACAGGCGGCCCTGGGTGCGGACGTTCATCTGCACCGCCTGGTCCCTCGGCACCGGCTGCGCGCCGATGCGGCCGGCGGGCGCCTGCACGTTCTGGGTGCGGATGACGTTGATGATGTCGGACGGCGAGAGGTTCAGGCTGACCAGCCGCTGCGTGTCGAACCAGATGCGCATGGCGTAGTTCTGGCGCGAGAACAGCGTGGCGGAGCCCACGCCCTGGGTGCGCGAGATCTCGTCCAGCAGGTTCAGCGTGGCATAGTTGGTCAGGAAGAGCGGGTCGTACTCCCCCGCCTCGTTCGCGTAGAGGAACAGCACCTGCAGGATGGAGGAGGACTGCTTGCGGACCTGGATGCCCTGCTGCTGCACCTCCGTCGGCATCAGCGACAGCGCGGCCTGCACGCGGTTGTTGACGTTGACGGTGTTGATGTCGGCGTTGCTGCCCAGCCGGAAGCTGACGTTCAGCGTGTAGCTGCCGTCGCTGCCGCTGGTGGAGCGCATGTAGATCGAGTTCTCGACGCCGACGACCTGCGCCTCCAGCGGCTGGCCGACGGCCTGCTCCACCACCTCGGCCGAGGCGCCGGGATAGGTGGCGCTGACCTGCACCTGCGGCGGCACGATGTCGGGGAACTGCGAGACAGGGATGCGCGTGAGCGACAGCGCGCCCGCGATCGTCATCACGATGGCGATGACGATGGCGAGGCGCGGGCGCTCGACGAAGATTGCGGAGAACACGCGCTCAGCCTCCCTGGCGTGGCGCCGCGGCGCCGCCTGGCTGCCGCGGCTGGCCCTGACCCTGGCCCTGGCCCGCCGGCTGGACCGGCGCCGGGTTCACCTCGGTGTTCGGCCGCACGCGCTGCAGGCCCTCCACCACCACCTGCTCGCCCTCCTTCAGGCCCTCGGTGACGACGGCGAGGCTCGGCGTGGATTGCGAGCCGAGCCGGACGGCACGCCGCTCGGCCTTGTTGCCCTGGCCGATGACGTAGACGAAGTCACCCCGCTGGTCGGTGCTCACGGCGGCGCGCGGCACGGTCAGCAGCTGCACCGGCTCCACCGCCTCCAGCACCACGCTGACGAACTGGTTGGCGGTCAGCTCGCGCCCGCCGCCCGGCGAGCCGGCCAGCGGCGGGTTGGGCATGCGGCCGCGCATGGCGAGGCTGTCGGTGTCCTGGCCGACGCTGACATCGACGAAGTCCAGCTTGCCGGTCTGGCCGTACATGCGGCCATCCTGCAGGCGCAGCTTCACCGACACGGCGTCCAGGCCGCCGCGGCTTGCATAGCGGTCGCGCAGCTGCAGGACGGTGCGCATCGGCACGCTGAAGGAGACATACATCGGGTCCTGGCTGACGATCACCGCCAGCGGGCCGGAGGAGGGCGTCACCACGTTGCCCGGCGTCACCACCGCGCGGCCGATGCGGCCGGAGATGGGGGCGCGGATCTCGGTGTAGTCGAGATTGATCTGCGCCTGGCGCTCCTGCGCCTGGGCGGAGAGCAGCTGCGCCTGGGCGCCGCGCTGCGCCGCCAGGGCGGTGTCGACGGTGGAGCGCTGGCCGGCCACGGTGTTCAGCAGGGCCTGGGCGCGGTTCAGCGTCACATTGGCGTTCTGCAGCTGGGCCTCGGCCTCGGCCACGCCGGCGCGGGCGATCTGCAGCTGCGCCTCGAACGGCCCGCGCTCGAGGCGGAACAGCAGGTCGCCCTGCTTCACCTCGGCGCCCTCGTTGAACTCGCGCTTCTCCAGGAAGGCGGTGACGCGCGCCATCAGCTCCACCCGGTCGGTGGCCTCGACGCGGCCGATGAACTCGTTGGTCTCGGTGATGGCCCGCTGGGCCACCGGCGCCACGCCGACAGCGGGTGGGGGGCCGCCGGGCATCTGGGCCAGAGCCGGACCGGCCAACAGAAACAGGCCGAGGGCGGCTATCCCGCGACGGTGCAGGAGCTGCATGGATCCTCCAGGGAAACGGTCCGCGGCGTCGCCGGCGGCTTGTAAAGATACCTTCAAGTATGTATATAAAGAAGGGTAACGCAGCTGCAAGGTTGGAAATGGCGCGACGCACAAAACAGGAAGCCGATGAGACGCGCGAGGCCCTCCTCGACGCGGCCGAGCAGGTCTTCCTGGAGCGTGGCGTCGCCCGTGCCTCCCTCGATGAGGTGGCCCGTGTCGCGGGCTGCACCAGGGGGGCGGTGCATTGGCATTTCCGTGACAAGCTGGGCCTTTTCCTGGCGCTGGACGAGCGCCTTGTCCTGTTGCAGGACGAGATGAAGCAGCGCCTATGCTCCGAGGAGGATGGCTCCCTCCCGACCATGGCGCGCGCCATCACCACCGCTATCAAGGATTTCGAGGAGAATCCACGCCGGCGGCGGCTGCTGACGATCATGTTGCATCGTTGTGAATATGTGGCCGAGATGGCGCCGGCTCTGTTGCGCCGCCGCCAGGCCGATGCCGAAGTGCGCGAGACGCTGCGCCAGCGCTTCCAGGAGGTGGCGGAGCGCGGCGGCCTCTCGCCCGCCTGGCCGCCCGAGCGTGCGGCGCTGTTCCTGTATGCCCTGGTCAGCGGCTTCCTGCACGAATGGCTGCGCGGGGAGGCGGATTTCACCCTTTCGGGGGAGGTGAGTGACGCCATACGGTCCTTCCTGGACTGCGTCGCCGCCCGCCCCGGTTCCGGAGGAGAGAAATGATGCAGCGCATTCTGCGCATCGGTCTTTTGGCGGGGCTGCCGCTGCTTGCCGTGGCCTGCTCCGGCTCCGGCGCCGGCCCGGAGATGGCGGGGGGCAGCACGCTGAGCGCCGTGCGGGGCGACGCGGGCGGCTCGGCGCCGCTGCGGCCTGAGCCGGGCAATATCTGGGCCGAGGGGCTGCAGGCCGAAGCGCCGGCGCGCATGCCATGATCCTCGCGCCTTGCCGATTCTCGTTGAAGGTTTCTTGCCCATGAATCCGTTTCGCCCAGGTCCGTTTCGCCCAGGGGTGATGCCGTTTGCGGTGGTGATGGCGGCTGTGGTGGCCTCTCCGCTGCTGGGGGTGGGTGTTGCGCGCGCGCAGACGCT